>JAPLZS010000014.1:0-1444 GCA_026394915.1 Candidatus Woesearchaeota archaeon
TCTGCCTGGGCTGTCCTGAGAGCAATAAGCTTCTTTGCCTGGCCTTTGAAATCCTTGAGCAATGAAGACATCTTGAAGATCTCTCTCTTGTTCTTCATGCCATATTCTATCTTGATTATCCTCTCTTCATCTATCCTTGTCCTGTTCCATGGATGGTGCGGAGTGTAATATTTTTTCCTTGTTTTTTTTGGATCTCCCATATTATTGCCTTCATCATATTACTTCATTATCTTTGATCATCTAATCTTTCTTCTTGCTTTCCTTTCCTTCCTCTTTTCCAGGCATGGCTGTCTTTCTCTTGACGCCCATGACCTTCCCTTTATTCTTCCTGAAGTTTGACTTTGTCCTCTGCCCTCTTACTGGCTGCCCTTCTGAGTGTCTTACGCCCTTGTATGATTTTATGACTTTCAGTCTCTTTATGTCTGTTCCTTTGTAGAAATCGATGTCTCCTGTGTTTATGTGCTTGTCCTCTCCTGTCTCATAATCCTTTCTCCTGTTGAGCATCCAGACCGGAGCATTGTACTTAAGAGGATTTCTTATTATATCATCAAGAACCTTGGCATCTTCATCGCTGAGGTAGCCCACTTTCTTTTTTTCGTCAATCTTCGCTATCTTGCAGACCATGTTTGCGAACATGAAGCTGACGCCTTTGATTTTCTTCATGGCGCTCAGGATAGGCTTGTTTCCATCCAGATCTGTGTTGGCCACTCTTAGTATATGTTTGAATTCTGCGTCTTCAGGCATTTTAACCCCATTGACTGACCCGCTAGTTTATATATGAACTATGTATTGTTTCGAGAACCTAAGATATGCTTAAAACACTGTTTTAAGCCCTATGAAGCGCTCGAAACATTGAACTCGGGCTTATTATATTATATATAATAATGAGGAAAAAGGGGTCATTTATAAATCTTGCTGTTGAGGAAAAGAGAGCAAAAACAAAAAACAAGAAGATAATGAAAAAGAGGGCGGCCAGCGGGACTTTCGCAGGCCAGTTCCACATCCGCGCGCCGTTTTCTTCGGTTGGCTAAAGCTTTAGCTTTTGCCCACCCTGCGATTGCGCGCCAGCTGAGCGTAACCGGCTGTATCGAACCCGCGCCTGAGGCTCCACAGGCCTCTATGCTACCATTACACTATGGCCGCCATAATATCAAAGATTTGAGATTCAGTTTATATATTTTTAGATGCGCACCTTATTATGCCTTTTTAGAATGTCATAAGAATAACAGACTATCTATCTCATCCCTGCTTTCTCTTTCTTCTTCCTTGATGCCGCTTCCCTGAACTCTGAGACAATGTATGGAAGGAGGAATGCCGCGACATAGATCAGGCTCATGATTATTGGATTCTCCTGCACCAGCCCGAGTCTTGCAGAGAGATTATTCGAGATAGTGACCATCACAAACACGTTTATCAGCGCAATCGCAGGTATGAATATGGCTGC
>JAPLZS010000014.1:1487-4799 GCA_026394915.1 Candidatus Woesearchaeota archaeon
ACATGATGCTTTGTCTCGATATGCTCAATGTCCCTCACAATCAGGTTGAACATTAGTCCGAACATGAATCCAAGAAGGCCAGCAATCATCCCCAGCTGGTACGGCTTCATCACAAGAAGGAATGGTATCAATACAATTGATATCAGGAAATTTGCAATCGTGAGGACGAGAAGCGTGGCCCAATAGACGACCTTATTCATCTCTTTTTTGTATTCAATGTGCTTTTCCTGCTTCCCTTCGCCGTAGACCATATTCATGGTCTTCTTTATCTCGTCCTCTGCCCAGCCCTTCTCAACAAGGCGCTCCCTGAATGTTTTCGGCATTGTTTGCTTTACCTCTTTTTTACTAAAAAATATATCTGAGTTTATCTATTTTACTTTTCTGATCCATCATCATTTATTTTTTCCTGCCTGGATGCTGTGGACATATTCCTGGCCCATGAGCTTTGCAGCAAGCTGCTTGTAATTTATCGATGCCCTTGAATCAGGATAAAGATAGACCAATGGCTGCCTTGCTGCGATTGATTTCTGCACGTTTATATCTTCAGGTATTATCCCGAGGATATTCTTTCCGAGCATTGCCTCAATGTTCTTTACCTCCATCTCTGCGACATT
This sequence comes from Candidatus Woesearchaeota archaeon, assembly GCA_026394915.1. Classification (GTDB taxonomy): domain Archaea; phylum Nanobdellota; class Nanobdellia; order Woesearchaeales; family UBA12501; genus WJJV01. Next base: position 2,102 of record JAPLZS010000014.1, read on the forward strand.
TCCGCTCTGCCTGTTGACTATGACGCCTATCACTTTGCAGCCAGCTTCTTCTGCAATCCTTATTGTCTTGAAAGTGTCTGTCACAGACGTTATCTCTGGGTTTGTTATTGCAATCATCTCATCTGATGCGCCAAGGACAGCCTGGACCTCTCTTCCAAGGCCGGAGCCGGTGTCTAATATCACAAGATCAGTCGTCCCTATCAGATCAATGAGTATGTTCTTGAAGTTGCTGAGATCATGGCCTTCTATCTCCTTTAATACTGCCAGTGATATGTTTCCAGGTATTATCCTCAGTCCAGAAGGATGGATGTATGCTGCATCTGTGATATGTATATTTCCCTTAAGGACATCATGCAGCGTGTGGTTGAGCTTAGGAGTTCCAAGATGCATGCTCACATTCGGCTTTGATATGTTTGCATCAAGCACAACGACATCTTTTCCGAAGTTAACCATCGCAGTCGCTAGGTTTATTGCAGCTGTCGTCTTTCCTACGCCGCCTTTTGCAGAGGCTATTGCGAGAAACCTTGTCATATCTCACCTTTTATTGTCTTCTCAACATGCTCATAATCGCCCTTGATTCTCTTGAAATATTCAGTTATGTTGTCTATATTTATCTCGACTTTCTCTGTGCCCATGTCCAATGTCATGGTCACATGCCTCCTGAATTCCCTTGCTCTTTCGAACGATGCCCTGTTCATCTGCCTCAGCCTCACATAGAGATCAGCAAGATCTTTTATCTGATTATCATTGTTATACTCTTTCTTCACAGTGTTGCATTTTGCAATAGGCTGATCCGGGACAGAATCTATCTTCCCCTCATCCTCAAGCTTCCTAAGGAGGGAATCGAGCATGAATTCAATCGCATTTATCATCCTCTCTATTATGCTCTTGAATATGTCGCAGGTCCTTGTATATTTCAGGCTTACGTATATAAGATGATCTACCCTTTTCAGTTCTTCGTTTGCCTTGTCAAGACTGTCTTTCATTTTATGCCTTATCTCCTTCTATGATCACCATGTTCCTGCTTTCCCCCTGCTTGATGATCTTATTGATCTCGTCGTTGAATGACTTCGCCTTTGAGATGAATGTCCTCATCTCATTCGGCGCAAGAGCCTTCAGGTTGTATGATTCAGAGCATATCACAAACGAGCCTTTTCTTGAGAACTCTGTAGGGCTTTTCTTGTGCGCAACGACAATGTCCCTCATATCTTCTATGAATCTGATGTAATCCCTGCCTATGCCGTGCTTGTCGACAAGCTTCATCTTGAACATGTTGTATTTTGACTCGAAATTGTCATGGAAAGGGGGAATGTTCTTGCACGCCTTCTCAAAATAAAGCAGCGATGCCATGGAATTTGTAAGCGCTAGGAATATGTTCTCGATGACGCTCACAAGGATCTTCGGGTCATTGACAAGAGGATAAGTCTGGGTAAGCATATGGTCTGCAATCTTTATGTTCCTTGCAGCCTTGTCTCTGGCGTCTTCATACTTCTCCATACCATATATAAGATGTATGTATATTTAAAACTTTTGCTGAAAATGCCCATATTGGCCAGAATTCCTTTAAAAAGCCAGTTACCCCTTTAATTTCAATATGGCTGCAGCAATATCGCCTTCTGCCTCTTTCAGGGCCTCTTCTGCCTCTTTTTCTGAGACCTCTGCCTGCTCTGCAACCATCTTTATATCATCCTTGCTTATCTCAGCAGAGACCTGCTTTTCTCTCTCCTGTATATTGCCGGATATCTGGAACGTCTCCTGGCCCATCATGTTCACCTTGCTAACCTGGGGGTTTGTCACGATTATATCCTTGTCAGAACATCTTATGATGACTTCAGAAGCATCTATCTCTCTCTGCTGGATGCCCATCCTTTTCATTGCCTGGCGCATCATCCTTGGGTTTATGTTCGGCATCATTTTATTCACGCAGACGAATCACGGTCTGTTTATCTATTGTCTTTCAATCGATTCAAGATCATTTCAGGCCCAGCCAGGCGCTTCCCTGCCAGTGCAGAATTATCACTATTGCGACTATGACTGCTATGATTATTATGACATGGCCTGGCTTGAATGTTATGTTTGACTTGTATTCGTCAAAATACCTTACAAGCCCCCCCATTCCAGAAGGCATCTGCACTCTGTCGTTTGCCATATCATGCTGAGAACAAGGGTCATATTTAAATTTGTTGGTATGCAAAATTAATAAGTTTATGATGTGTTATAATATGAGAAGGATGTAGGGTCAGAGTAAGCCGCCTTTTGTCAGGCCCAAATGAATCTATGAGGATCCACGATAGCCTGTCTTGACATTCTACTTAGCGTCAGTAAATGACTTGCACAAGCAGGGGCTCGCCGTTTCAACCATTCCTGCAGACAAACTCAGTTGATTATCTCGCTTCTGTCGCCAGAAGCTTCGCGAACATCATAGCGTTCTTCAGGTGGTATCGTTTCTGAGCGGTTGCCTCCCATTTCTGGGACTTATGCCCCCTTTCAAAGGCAAAAGCAGCCGATAATAGTGGGCGGACTTTCCTCAGCATCCTAAATCAATAGGTTACCGTCAGTCAATTCCTGACCCTACATCATGCAAAAATCGAGTGTCATTTATAAATATTGCCTCTCGAATGGCTCTGTCCTAAAAGTCCAAAAATCCAAAAAAATAGGTTGTGGCATGCCAGCCTAGCGTAGACCTCTGTGCGGATTG
>JAPLZS010000053.1 GCA_026394915.1 Candidatus Woesearchaeota archaeon
GGCGTAACAGACGCAGTTGCAGTCCACGCACAGCTTCAGGACACAGATATCTGCAAGATCAATGTCGGAGCATCAGAGATCATCCTTGAAAATGATCAAGAAGTGCAGGTCAATGCAAAGGATGTTGCTGGAACAAATGTCAGGCTGATGAATGACACCACAGGCGGTTTGGCAAAGATAAACATCACATGGGTGCCTGATGACAAGACATATGTGCCTGTCGGCTCAAGCCTTGCAGACCCTGTATTCGGAAACTTCGAATACAAGTTTGCAAGCGTCTCAAAAAAGACAGAAGAGATGTCTTTGATAACATCAAGCAATGATGCAACATTCACCTTCCTGAACAATGATGGCAAGGAAGTCGAGATTCCATACTATATGAATGGAACTGCATCAGTTGGCCCAACAAATGTTATCATGGGAGACGACTATAGTGCAGCTGACTGCGACGGAAGACTGCTGTTGGAAGGAGACAACTGCGACTCAACAGGATTTGACAAAGGAGCTATTGAGGGAGTGAAATTCCTGCTTGTAACATCAGGAAAAGAAGCTCACGTGATGCAGATTGGAAGCATTACTTCTGACAACAAGACAACCATAAAAGACATAACTTATGCAAAGAACTATGAAGACAAGGTGCTAAATCTATCGTCAGGCGGAGGAATGAATCCAACTTCAATAGATTTAGGGTCGCTTGGAACAATAGGGATTGGCATAGATGTTGCAGCTGGTGTATTCAATGCATCAAAAGTGAATCTTGCAACAGGCAAAACCATTGAGACAAAGTATGGCGCAAACATCAGCTTTGATTCCACATATGGCGGCGGAGTTGCATTCAATTCCAAACCTGACAATGGAACAATACATATAGGTGAAGAGACTGATGAGAGCAATGCATATAGGTGGACAATTAATATGACCTATTATGCAACAGATGACGAGCTTAGGATAAATGCTCCAGTGTTAACAGCATCACCTAATGCAGGAACAATAGCAACTGCATTGTCAGCAAGCAAAGCAGACAGGAACACAAAGTACTATGTCAGCGAATGGGGAACAAAAGCAACATATGATTCAGACACTAAGAATAGTTTAGTGCTTGAGTACCCTGACGAAGAAGTATATGCAAATGTCTTTGTAGCTCCAATAGGAGCAACTGTCAGCGGAGCAGGCGGAGAGAGCAGCACAGTAACATTGAACCCAATAAACGTTGGCTCAGCAAAGTTGGCTAGCGAGATCGCAGGACAGGAGAAGACGCAGAATCTTATCTTGATCGGCGGACCTTGCGCAAACGAAGCAGCTAAAGTGATAATGGGCGCTACAGATGACTGCACAGCAGGCTTCGAATCCGGCAAAGCTATGATAAAGCTTTACGAGAATGGCGGCAATGTTGCTATGGTAGTGGCAGGTTTCAGCGCAGCTGACACCAGAAGGGCTACAACTGTTATTGCTAAGTACGCAGATTATGCAAGCAAACTAACTGGAACAGAAGTTGTTGTTTCAGGAACAAGCTTGTCTGACATAACAGTAAGCGCGCCAAGCAGCTGAATGCAGCAAATATTAGCCAGAAAACGCTAAAAAATCTTTTTATTTTTTTCTTTTTTCTCTTATTTTTTCATTGTTTGGATGATTGATTATTTTACATTCAAAATGTATATAAATCAATAACTTTAAATAGGGGGTTAGCTAACGTGTTATATGAAGATTAAAATGGAAAAATGTTACTCTTGCGGCGGAAAGATGGAAAAAAGCATAGAACTGATCATCTCTAAAGGCAGGACTATCCCTCAAAAGATAGCAAGATGCAACAAATGCGGCAAGGCTATTGTAAGTTCTGATGAATATGAAAAAGTAAGAAAAGAGCTTCATCCTTCTTTGCTCTCCAGAGTCAGGAATCTATTTAAGATCAATCCAGAATTTGTTGATATATCCAAAGGCAGGATGTTATAGATTATAATAGATTTTCCCTTCTTTGCTGTTCTTATTCAATGGAGAGATATGTATGATCAGTATGTCCTCCAGAATGATGAAACATATCAGTATCAACTTGGAGGACAATATTGAATATTTGTGCATGCAATAATATCTCTTATGCCTCTCTTTCTTATCCGGATAAAGTTCCTTTCCTTCGTACATCTTACCTTTTTGCAGGCAGTCTATGATAAACTCTTTGCTCCAGTTATAACCTTGTTTTATTATATCCATCTCTGCATCTAATTCAAAGTTGAATCTGCCTTCATCCAACAGATCATTTATCTTCTTTAAGGTCTCTTCATCAACCATAACCTTAAGTTGTTGATAATCATTTAAATAATTATCTTATTTGACATAAAAACGCTGGGAAATCATTATTTTACTTAGGCTTATCGGGATATTCTCCATTCTCTCCGTAAATTCTTCCACTGGTCACTGGACATGGCGAGACAAGTTATAAAAACATCCTCTGTTTTGTTCTTTTTGATGCACTATGGCAACAGAAAACTTTATAAATAATGCCGACTTAGTCAAACTAAGGAGGTCTAATATGGTACAAGCATTGGTAGAGATTGATGACAATACCAACAGGGTATTGAGCATTGTAAAGGCAAAATATAATTTAAAGGATAAGGGAGAGGCTATAGAGCTTGTGGTGACAAGGTACATAGAAGAGGAAGACGAGCCAGAACTCAGACCTGAATTTATAGAGAAGATAGAGAAGATAAAGAAACAGAAGGGCATAAAGGTAGCTGATTTTGCAAGGAGATACAACCTATAATGTATAATTTAGAGATAAAGCCAGAGGCAGACAAGATATTCAGGAAACTTGCAAAGAAGAATCTTTCTCAGCTTAGAATGATACACAAGAAGATAGAAGAGATAAGATCAAATCCTGATCATGAATACAAATTCTTAAGAAACCCTCTGCAGAACTTTAATAGGGTTCATGTAGACAATCATTTTGTCCTTATATTCAGCATAGACCCTCTTAAAGAGTTAGTTGAGATATACTATTTTGATCATCATGACAAAGTGTACAATTGGAGACCTTAGACGTGTTTATTATTATCTGATATAGATGGTCATAAGATTTATAAATCTGAAATTATATTAAGAGACCAAGAGTGTCATAATGAGATTCTGCAAAAACATATCCAAATTCTTCAGATGCAATGAAACCCTGATAATGCTGGTAATTCTTGCGCTATTCTTTGTCATACAGCTCTCAGGATTGTTCGGATTCTATGCTTATGGCTGGGATGAAAGCGTGTACCTTCAGATGAGCAGGAATATCGCAACAGGCGGCGAGCATGGGATAATGGAAGAGATAAGGCCCCTTCTTTTCCCTGCAATGCTGATCCCTTTCTTCCGCAGCATGTTCGCATCAAGGCTGCTTGTGCTGATGATGGCAACAACTGCATTATGGCTCTTATATCTGATCTCAAAAGAGCTTCTGCCTGATTCAGGCATAGGGTGGCTTTTCCCTGCCCTGCTCGCAATATACCCTGCTTATTATATCAATTCAACCTCAATAATGACAGATGTCCCGGCATTGTTCTTCAATGCCTTCAGCATGTTGCTTTTCCTCAGGAGAAGATATGCTCTTTCAGGCGCTGCAGGGTTTGTCTCTTTCATGTTAAGGCCAACGTTTGCAATATTCCTTCCTATAATGTTTATAGCATTGTTCTTCATTGAGAAAAGAAATGATACAATAAGGAAGGTGATATCATTTGCAGCAGGCATAGCCTCTGCATTGCCTCTCATGCTGCTCAATGTTTATGTATTCTATGGCAAGACAGGAAACATATTATCAGCTGCAATATATCCTATGATTATACAGCTGAAAGACAGCACTTCATCCCCTTATCTGTGGTATTATGGAGGAGGCGCGATTGTCTACTTCCGTGATCTCATTGCATGGAGTCTGCTAAGCGTATTCTGTGCAGCAGGGGTAATGATATTATTGTTCAGGCTCAGTAGGATACCAGACAGCAAGACAGGATTGATCATGAGGAAAAACCTGATGGCTCTTGCATTCTTCATATTCCCGACGTTATACCTGGCACTCATATTGAAGAGGATATTCATAAGGTACTTTCTTTTTGCAATGCCCTGGCTTGTCTATTTTATGTTCTTCGGAATAGTCGGTCTTGGATCCATAATAAAATGGCATGATCTGAACAGGAAAAGTAGAGGCATGCTGCATCTAGCTTACTGCATCATCATCGCTGTTCTTATTCTGTCTGCCATTATAAATTCTGTAAGTACAATAAGGAATGAATATCATGCGCCTGAAGAATTGTACACAACCTATTACTTTGCGCTTGAGAATGTCTCAGAGGACAGCAGGATACTCACTGCAGTGCCTATGATAAAGACAGATGCAGAGATTGTGATAGGATATGACAATGACAGATATTTCTATGATAAGCTGCGCCAGAGCAGTGATTACGATTATATTTACTACACATCAAACTGGTTTCCGTGCCGCCAGAATGACTCAGGATGCCTGAGGTTAAGGCAGGAGACGAAGGAGTATCTTAAGA
>JAPLZS010000225.1 GCA_026394915.1 Candidatus Woesearchaeota archaeon
ATAATAAAAGAGAAGGATTCTGGTGCAGGTGTTGATTTTGATGCTGTGCTGAGCTCAGCGAATGACAAGAGGGCAGAGGAGATAATACAGAATCTCCTGAAGAACGGCGATATATTCGAGTTGAGGCCAGGAAAACTGAAAGTTCTTTGATATTTCTTTGGATGCCCATTTATGGATCAGCTTGATTCAGTTCATGAAAAGGACAGGTGTTATGAAGACTTCTATCAGTGCTCCGATGACAAGAATAAGCAATGAGATTACAACAAGGTCTGCTGTGTCTATGAGTATCTTCTCGAATCGTTCTGAGCTGAAATCCCTTTTTATGATTGCGATTGATATTATCCCTCCTGCAAGGCCCCCGACAAAATAAGCGATTATCTCGGGTATGCCATGTATCATGTATCTGGCCAAGCTAAGAGAGAAAACGTGCATGTACCCTGCGACAAACGGAACTCCAACAAGGTTTGCATATTCTGCGATATGGTTCCTTATAAGGGTGCCTATGGCTACTGCTATCACAGATGCATTCCATGTCAATATGAATATTGATCCTGCGCCATAAAATAATGCAAAAAGCATGCAAAACAACAAGACTCTTATGTTGTTGAACAAAATCTTTGAGAAAAGCGCTCCAGGAGACACAGACACCATTGCAGTGGCCCCCCCATTTATGCTCTTTATTGTGTTTATCTGCAGAGAGAACAGATTTTCAGCGGTAGCTGGAGGAAGGAATGTGTACCATAATGTGAAGGACACCATGATCCCAAGAAACAGGAAGGTCAGGAAAGATATTGCTTTTGCGTGCTCTTTCAGTAGTCTTATCTCTCCTGACTCGGCAAGATCCTTCTCTTCCTCAAATTTCATTGTTGAATACATCAGGGGTATGGACGCCATTACAGTCAGAAAGACTGCGATTATGCCTGCCATGTCCTCAAATATCTGGGTGCTTATGAGAACTGCAACAGAAGAGTATACCATGCCGATGAAAAACATCTCAATGGGGTGCTTTTCTGCCTTGAATGGCGTTACTAATGACTCCAGGACCATGTGCATTTATTATTCATATCTGTATTTAAATCTTTCCATGCTGTTCCTGCATTATTTGCGCGCCATTTACTTGCTGGAAGTTTCGTCGAAAAACCCCAAAAAACAAACAAATAGCTTTAAATATGGGTTGTATTTATTTTGATGTATGGAATATGAAGAGATGCTTGAGCGGGGAGTGAAGAAGCTTCCTGAATCTGCTATAGAAAAACAGAGATTTGAAGTGCCAAAAGTAAAGGGCCACCTCGAAGGGAATAAGACTATAATAAGCAATTTCTCGCAGATTGTGGACACTCTCAGAAGAAAGCCAGAACATTTCATAAAATTCCTGCTGAGAGAGCTTGCGACACCAGGAGATGTGAGAGGGGAGTCTCTTATGCTGAAAAGAAAGATCTCTGCATCAAAGGTGAATGAGAAGATACAGAAATACACTGATGAGTTTGTCCTTTGCCCAGAATGCGGAAAACCGGACACACAGATAATAAAAGAGAAAGATGTGAGCTATCTTAAATGCATGGCCTGCGGAGCAAAGCATCCTATAAAATCCTTTATGAATTGATTAATGAAAATGATAATAAAAATACATAAAGGGGCAGATGGCAGCAAGGTCATTGCTGTCTGTGATTCTGACATTCTTGGGAAAAGGTTTGAAGAAAAGAGCCTTCAGCTGGATCTTGCATCAAACTTCTACAGAGGAGAGGAAAAAGACGGAAAATTCCTTCTTGATGAGATCAGGAAACGGCCATGCCACCTGAATGTTGTGGGAAAAAAGTCAGTTGATTTCTGCATGAAGAACGGCATGATAATAAAAGACCACATAATCCTGATAAAGAAAGTGCCTCATGCTCAGGCAATCATAACAGAATAAAGAATATGATATGTGTCTGATCCGCTTTTGTCCTGTCATATTGCAGATTATATCACCCGAACCACTTCCCCAGCCCTTCCTGCTTCTCCTTGTCCTTTCCGAACACGCTCTCTACCCTCATCTTTAGGAGCTCAAGGCTCTGCTTGAGATAAGGGGGAAGATTATATTTCTTGGCCAGGCTTATTGAGGGCTCAAGATATTTTATGACAGACCCTTCTGCGACAGTGAATATGAGATGACCCCCACATTTTATGCATTTGCCTGCAAGAGGCGGCCTCCTGTATTTCTCATTGCACTTGCTGCACCTGAACTGCTGTACTGAGAATTTCCTGAGATTCCCTTTTGTGTCCTTAATGAAATGCTTTTCTATGACGAGCCTTGCAACGTCATTTGTGTCAACAGCCCTTATCATCTCAGCCAGCTCCATCTGGCCCTTAAGCTTGTCCTCCATTGAAGGCAATGTCTTGTATGCAGAGCAGTTTATGCCTGCATTTATATTTGATATGGAGTGGGTGAACCCCATCTTCTCATACTGCTTCTCTGTGCCAAGCCTTCTCTTCAGCTGCTCTATATCCACCTCTGAAGCAGGTTTGTACTCAAGAGCAGCTTCATAGAACTCAAGAGGATAGCTCCAGACAACATCAAGGCCATGGACCATATCATCGACTTCTGAAGGAACTATTTTTGATGTGAGGACAAGGGGGGCGTCCATTGTCCTTCCGCCGATCTTGTCAGGAAGGAACTGCCGTGAAAAGTTCAGCAGCGCATCCATCAGGAGCATCACGCAGCATTCGTCTCCATCACAGTCTCTTCTCAATGCCGCGTGCCACATGGGGTGGGCATAGCATGATTGGGTATTTGAGAATCCTACTATCCTTCCTATTGTTCCTGTTGAGATATGCGGCGCAAGGCCTATCACAAGATGGCCTACAAGATCCTCTTTCTTATTGAATTTGTAGAATGATTTTTGTTTATAGAGATGGACAAGAAGGTCATCAACAAAATTACCTACTCTAAAAAGCACATCATCAGCAGTCTCGTCTGGTGTTTCAACCGCAGAAGCCAATATGATGTCCTGAGGTTTCAGCTCAAGAACCTGTTCAGGGTCCTTAAGCTCTTTTCCCCTTATATCGGTCTCATATCCCATTTCCTTTAGTTTCTCAATAGGGGTCCTTATCTCTTTTGGCTTGAAATGAGTTATAGGGAGCTCAGTCATATCATATCGCGTTGTGCCATCCTTATTCACATAAATGTCATGCTTTGCCCTTAGCAGACCTTTTACAAGATGCTCTGGGGTTTTGTCCTTGTTTGAGAGCCCTCTGACCCCTTTTATCATGTCTGGATAATCTTTTATATTTATTATTTTGACTGCATTTTCAAAATATTCTTTTGCATCAATATCGCGTCTCTTGTGGCAAAAACATTCTCCGTGAGCAGGGCATGTTGTCTTTTCTTTAGGCCCGCAGACCTTGCAGAAGAATATCCTTGTTGCTGGCTCTCCGCACCTGTGGCAATTCTTGTATATCGTCTCTTTATCGCATTTTAAGCATTTGTAAAGAGGGAAATCCCCATGTATCTTTCCTGTCTCGATTGCAGACTGGAATGACCTAAGCCTTCCCCCTTCTTCCCCCACCGGGAATAAAACATGTGGTGAGCCTGTCAGCTTTCGCATCTTTGCTTTTTCGGGCCTTCCCATCCTTGCTCCGATGAATGTGCCTCCCTTGTCTCTTATCTTGAATGAGGATATCAGATTTATTATCTCAAGTGTGCTCTTTTCACTGTTCTCCTTTTCTTGGATTATATTCTTTGCCCTTTCAACTCCATCATCATTCTCTATACCGAGTGTCTTCAGCAATGCTATTGAGTTGTTCTTTTCTATGATAACATACTCATTGTTTACAACAGAATGGGGCAGGCCTATCTTCTCAAAAGCTCTTTTTGGAGATTCTTCAAGAGGAAGCACGATCTTTTCTATGCGGTTGTTCTCTGTCTTTGTGATGTTTGCCTTCAACATCCAGTCAAGCATCAAGGCAAGCTCTTGCTTTGATATTCCTTTCCAATGGAGTGTGTATGCGGGATGCAGTGGGATTTTCAGTTTTTCAGATATCTCAAATGCGGCATCTGCAGCAATCCTGTTAGTTATAGGATCTTTCAGGAGAAGATCAATATCATCAGCAGATATGCTGACTAACGCAGATAATTTATCAAGATCAAGGTTTCCGAACATGTTCACAGTCGCTTTCTCAAGCTCCTTCACATACCACTCCTCGCAATATCCAGGAGGCACAAGAATATGGTTGTTCTCTGAGAAATCTCCATAATTGAACAAGATATCCCCTAGAAAAAGTATCTCCTTTACCTGATCAGAGACTTCTTTTGATTCTGAAGCTGTGTTCAGCTGGATGACATCACCATTCTCAAGCTTCACAATCGGGCCGTCTATGGAATCACAGACTGTGAGCGCTGCTGCTTTTCCCGGCCTCTCCACCTTAAGCTGCGTTCCTGTCGCTATATACTTTTTGAGGATATGCTGTGTTGCTGGATGTATTGCCGCAGCTGAATAGCCTGAGGTCCTGCATCTTCCATACCTCAGCCTGAATCCCCCATGCTGCATTGGATGTGTGAGGACAGGCCTCCCTGCAACAAGATCTTTTATGAAAGTATAATTTGGTTTTATCTTTTCCTTGCTTTCTCCTTCAACATTCTTTTTCTCTTTTGCTTTTATGCGTTTCTGAAGCTCTAGGAATTGCTCAAGGAAGCTCCAGTCAATCTCAAAAGCATTGCCCCATTTCTGCAGCCTTTTCCAGAGTTTTGTCGCTTTCTGCGACACTCCCTCGCCCAATACAAGGCAGACTCCTCCTCTTATCTTGTTTGTCTCAAGCCTTGGAAGGCCCTTGTGGTTGGACACTTCCATCTGTTCTGTCGGATCGCCGTTTATCTCTATCGGAAGCCTTCTTGCAAGGAACTCAATCTCTTCATCAGAAGGCATGTACTGCAGATTTGCGACCCTTTCATGGTAATCATGAAGTTCTGTCACAAACCTTTTCACCTCTTCTTCAGTTGGATCATATGCATCATAGCCCATCTTTTTCCTTATGTAATCGACAAGTATCACAGAGAATGCGGCTGCAGTCCCTCCTGCCCCCCTCACTGGACCCGAGTAGAATGCAGCAACATATTCTTTTCCATCCATCCTCTTCTTGACCTTGACAGCAGTGAACCCTTCAAGCGGAGCAGCAACTATCCCCAGCGTATGATACGCAAACCCCACCCTTATGGCAATCTCCATTGCTTTTGTTGTGTTGCTGAATTTGCAGAACTTCTCTTTTGCGACTTCCTCTGAAATAAGAAGCGCAACTTCCCATGCAGATGACCCATACTGCTTTTCAAGCTCCTGGATCCTTTTTGTCATTCCGGATCCTTTCAGCTCAGGAGCGACTGCAGAGATTAGGCCCTCTACTCTTTCTGCCATGTTCCTTGCTATCGGGATATCCACATGATCCTCAGGATCATATCCTTTTTTCCTTGCTCTCTCTGCTACATCATAATTTATACTGATCTCTTTCTCGATATCATCAAAATATTTCTGCATCTCGGGGCTTGCTTCAGGCATTCTTATCACCCAAAACATTTCCATGTGCTTTTCCCAGCACATTCCCCAGTATCTTTATGTGGTGCCCCTTTGCATGATTTTTTATATATGATTCTATTTTCTGCTTCATTCCTGGGTCTGCATCAGAAAGTTTCTTCAGCTTTCCATCAACCATCACAAATGGATTTATGCACCTGC
>JAPLZS010000075.1:0-1503 GCA_026394915.1 Candidatus Woesearchaeota archaeon
AGCCAGCAGGGTTTGAGGATACATTACTGCACAACAACTCTGAAAGACAAGGTCCAGCTTGCCAATAGGCTGATCATAAGGTCAAAGAATGCGAAGAGGCCTTTTGACAAGGTCACAAAAGAAGGAATGCTCATAAGAGGCGCAGTCTACACTCCGGGCTTTGTTCCGGGCTTCGGCTACAGGAAGAAGCTTGAGGAGATGAACAAGGAATCAATCGTCAAGGACCTTGAGAAGCTGAAGAAGGAGCTGATGAAGAAATACAGGATACCTCCGAGGATGATTGACGTCGATCCTCTCAAGCCGAGGATACTCACATCAGAGAAGTTCGCCAACAGGATAAAGAAGGAGACTAACCTGAAGACAGCCATTGTGACAGAGTACCCGACATGGGACCAGACAGAGATTGACGTAAAGTTCTTGAGAAGATGACTTGGATGGATTGACTTGATCATTATCATTGGGCTCATGGTCTAGCGGCTATGACATTGCTCTCACACAGCAAAGGTCGGGAGTTCGAACGGCCAGGAATCATGGCCAGAAAGTCTCCCTGGGCCCACCATTTCTTATCTGAACTTATCTGAAACTTCTATGTTGAAAATTTAATCTTGAGATAGTTATTTAACTATTAAATAGTAGTTAAAATAGAAACATTTATAAAAAAGCTATTTCTTGCTTTGGATATGGCAAAGCACCTGTTCAGGATAAGATTAACAAATCCTTCAAATGATGAAGAAAAAGAATTTGCTGAGAGAAGTGACAGTTTTAGGAGAAGCGATGAGGCATTATCAAGATATTTTCCAATTCACATTCTTGATGTTCCGATATATGAAAATGAGGATTCCTGGAGATTATCAGCGTATGGAAGAGATCTGATAACTGAATTTGGAAAGGTGTTATTTGTAAAAGACAGGTTATTCTTTAATGAGAAATTTAGGAAGATGATGAAAGGGATAGGCTATCAAAGAATTATTCCAAGGATGTTCCCAAGCGAAAGATTAAGTGAAGGCGGGGATTTTGTGTTTGGTGATCACTTCTTTTTTATCACAAACAGATTGGGGCAACTTGATGAGAGCTCACTTGAATGTTTATGCGAGATTCATCCAAACAAGGATCCAAGAAGAATCCTGAGAAGAATAAATTATATTAATCAAAAACGAATTGAGTTCGCAAGTTTTTTGATGGGTGGAAAGGAACCATACTTAATGCCCCCATTACATGATGATGGATTATCCCATATAGACCTCAATTATCAGATTAATGATGCAGCCAGGATTATTTATTGCACAGAATCGTTATTAAAAACATTAAAAGAGTATGAAGGCGATTTTGAACAGATGCAAAGAAGAATTTGGCCCTTAAGAAAGACAGCAGCAGACAAATTCAGAGAATCATATAATAGGCTTGAAGATATAGCAAAAAAATGGGATTATGAATTAAGAGAATACAAGTCAGCTGATCATGGATTGAATGCTATAAAAGATAATTGCAGATTATTTACAGGGG
>JAPLZS010000075.1:1517-3687 GCA_026394915.1 Candidatus Woesearchaeota archaeon
AGGGGGGATGGATCTTGAAGAAAAAGAGTATCGTGAAAGCAAAGGAGTTAAGGTGATGATTATACCTTTAGGAGAGGTTAAAGATGATCGTGCAGGATTAAGATGCATATATGGGGAATTTAATTTATGAAGAGCGTTTTCTTCCGCAAGCTTTTAAAATGGCAGGGCCATATCTGCTTATATGTTTTCAAAAAGAGGCATTAGTCAGACAGACTGGGTCATAAGCCTGGCCATATTCCTGGTGTATCTTGCATGGTTCTTTGTTGTGATAACTCCTGCCCTTAACCCGGACACAAAGGGATCATTGCCAGTCGATGACCTCAAGGCCAGGTTCATGGTGAATGCATCATGGCAGGTCAATGTGACGCCGATATTCCTGAAGTCAAACATAAGCTCATCAAAAGAGCCCATAATACTTGATTTCAATTTCGCGGGCAATGCATTGAATTATGCAGTCAAGGAAGCTTATTGGGTTATTGACAGCAACAGGCTTTTCTTCCTTGCAGGCTTCCCTCCTGAAAAGGCAAGATATAATCTCGTTCATTCCTCCTCAAACTACACAAAGCCGGACATAACATCAGGCCTGTACGCATCAGAGACAGAGGCAAAGACTTCAGACATGACTGCTGAGTTTGAGAACGGTATCATTAAAGAAGTGAGGTATAAGGACAGCACAAAGATATTCAATGTGTCTATCTATGATGAAGGGTATCCCATATCATCAGGGACAAGCGATTTCCTGTCAGACAAGATACTTGCAAGGTACAGGACAAGATCATCCCTGCTGAACAATTCATTCTATGTCTTTGACGGAAATCCTGGGATATATGGCTATGTTGACACAGGAAAAGAGAAGAGCGTGGATATTCATTTCAAGCTCAAAAAATATGATGAATTCTACATCAATAGGGAAAACAGCGGGAATATAGATTATAATGCGACTGAATGCGACAGCTTCAATACTGATTTCATTGATTTCCTTGACAGCGGATATGGCGCTGCATTTGTCTTTGGAGAGAAGACGGACATTGAGATGTGCCACAACAGAGAGCTCATACTGAAGATAAAACCAGTAGTGGCCTCAAGCTTCAGCTATAAGGTCATTTTCCATGATGCCGGCGCTGACTACGATGATATCATAACGCCGTACACAGCTGTGTTCGGCATTGCAGAGATATTCGACGGCCTGTCAGGAGAGAAGATGCTGGATTTGAGATCGAGCGGATATCCGGACCTGAAGCATGGATGGAAGATGAAGAATGATTTCAACATAACAGTATTCAACTCAACAGCAACGCTGCTCAGAGTTGGAACAACCCCCATGAAGAACGTCAATGTATACTCAAAAATGTATTATGTCTGGATGCTTGACAAATACGCAAACCAGACAAGAGAGGCAATAAACATACTGATGTGGTGAGAGATAGCATGAAAAAGAACAAGAAAGCGTTCATGAGCACGCTTGAGGCAGTGATTGCAGTCATAACGGGCTTCCTTTTTGTCTCATTCATAATCTCATCAAGGTCTCCTACAGGCACATTCAAGGAGAACATAGACCTGATGAGCATACTAAAGGACAATCCTGGCTTCAGGCAGTGCGCATTGTCATCAAACCTGTCCTGCCTCAATGACGCTCTGGCTTTGCATTATCCTGATTTTGTAAAGGTCTATAACTATGAGTTCAATGTGACAACAAGCCCGAGATCTGCTCCGCCTGATATGCCTGCAAAGGACATCTATCTTGAGTCTGTCTTCATAACAGGGAACTCCACATTCTCGTATCCAAGGGTCGTGAGGCTGTATTATTGGACAAAATGAAGCCCGGGTTATAATCGGAAAAAAAGAAAAAAATATAAACACAAAGGCAATAACAGTATACCATGAAAATATCACTAGACACAAAAGAGGACAGTACTGAAGATATACATAAAGTAGTCAGGATGCTCCAGGCATGGCTTGAGGGCCACTCAAATGCCCCTTCAGATATGTTCAGCAGCCCATCTCCGGGCCAGGGCAGCCAGGCAAGTCCAAGTCCTTCGAATTCTTCAGAGGGCGCTTTCTTCAATATGTTCGGAGACTCAGGCAGCAGCAATGCAGAAACTCCTTCAGGCAGCGTCATTGGCATAAAAAAAGACACAGACAATGACGAGATCCCTGAGATAATCCCTTA
>JAPLZS010000076.1 GCA_026394915.1 Candidatus Woesearchaeota archaeon
CATATGACCTTGATCTGGGAACATTGGCTATGTCGCTCAATTCTCCTGCTGTGGAAACGCCTCTGCTCAGGAGTGCTGTCCAGATCTTAACCTCATAGAGATTAAGCGAGAAATATCTTCTTAATTTGCTTAAAAACTCTTCTTTTACTATCATTTTACCTACCCCCTTTTAGACAGATTTTCACCCATCTGTAGGATGAAAAAGTAGTACTACTATTAATATGTTACGGTTTTTTATTCACTTTTAAGGCAGTTCACAATAGTATTACTCTCCTAAAAGTAACAAAAACAGCAAAAAGTTTTATAAGCAATTTTGAAAAAGTTTATATAATCCAGCAGTTAAATAAATTTAAATGGATAGACTTAAACAGCTTGACCTGAAGAAGACAATAGCTATTCTTGAAAAAAATAAGATGATGTTCCTAAAATGTGATACATCAAGATCGCCTGAACAGGCAGCAGAGATCTCAAAAAAGATAGGATTTCCAGTTGTTCTAAAAATAGTTTCAAATAATATAATCCACAAAAGCGACATCGGAGGAGTGATCGTAGGCATAGATAATGAGGCGCAGGCAGCTGAGGCCTATAATAAGATAATGAAGAGCAGCAAAAAGGTGAAGAACGCAAAGATAGAAGGGGTTCTTGTGCAGAAGATGGAAAAAGGCATAGAAGTGATTGTCGGGCTGAAGAGAGACCCGCAGTTCGGCCCAGTAATAATGTTTGGCTTAGGCGGAATATTTGTTGAGATAATGAAAGACACTGCATTGAGGATATCTCCAATCAACAAATCTCAGGCGATGGAGATGATAAAAGAAGTTAAGGCATACCCTATTCTTGCAGGAGCAAGAGGAAGCAATCCAGTGAATCTTGAAGCCCTGTCAAACATAATCATGAGGATATCAAAGCTTGCAGAGAACAAGAACATAATTGAGATTGATTTCAATCCTGTGATTGTGAACGAGAGATCGGCATTTATCGCTGATGCAAGGATAATAACGCTTGAATGATATGAGAGCGAACCAAGAGTAAAATGAACAAGGCAGGAACAATATGACAAACAGACTAGATCCATTATTCAATCCAGAGAAGATTGCAGTAATCGGAGCTTCGAGGGATGAGAAATCAGTAGGCTACGGCATACTGAAAAACCTTGTCAGAGGCTGCGTGTTTGAGAATGAATACTGCAAGCCATTCAGAGGCAGGATATATGCAATAAATCCAAATGCAGATGAGATACTGGGAGTGAAATGCAGGTCGACGATACTAAAAGTAGAAGACCCGATAGACCTTGCAATAATAGCCGTTCCTGCTAAGATAGTCAAGAAAGAAGTGATGGAATGTGTTCAGAAAAAAGTCAAGAGCATAATCATAGTCTCTGCAGGATTTGCAGAGATGGGAAAAGACGGCAAGAAGCTCCAGGATGAGGCAGCAGAGATATGCAAGAAAGCAAAAATACCCCTGGTTGGGCCCAATTGTCTTGGCGTGATAAGGCCTTCTGTCAATCTCAATGCAAGCTTTGCCCCATCAATGCCTCCTCAAGGGCCTGTTGCCTTTGTGAGCCAGTCAGGTGCATTGGCTGACAGCATAATAGACTGGGCAATCGAGAAAAGATATGGATTCTCTGCGATTGTGAGCTATGGCAACATGGCAGATGTCGAGTTATGTGAATTCCTAGAATGGCTTGAGGATGATGATGAGACAAAGGCAATAGCGCTTTACGTAGAGGGAATAAATGATGGAAAAGCATTCATGGAATGCGCAAAGAAAGTAGGCAGGAAAAAGCCGATAATAGTCCTTAAGGCAGGCAGGACAAAAGAAGGCATATCTGCAGTCACTTCTCATACAGGATCATTGGCCGGAAGTTATGATATATATAACGCAGCATTCAGGCAGAGTGGAATAGAGATAGCTGATGATGTTGAAGAGCTTTTTGATATGGCAAATGCGCTTGCAAACCAGCCAGTGTGCAAGGAGAACTCAATCGCGATAATAACGAACGGAGGAGGATGCGGG
>JAPLZS010000058.1 GCA_026394915.1 Candidatus Woesearchaeota archaeon
ACAGAAAAATATGAGTCTGTTAAAGAGTCGATGGACAGCTATCTTGAGACATGGAAGAGATGGAACATGGAATTCATCGAGGCATTCCATCTCATAGAATCATCGCTTTATGAGTCAAGCGAGGAAAGGAGGATCTCCCTCCTTGAGAAATCGCTTTCAGTCATACTGGATGAGACTTATGAGAAGATGCTTCATTATGCCCAGAACCTGAAATCCCCTATAACAATGCTCCATATGCTTGGAATCATAATGCCAATCTTGGGGTTAGTCATACTTCCTCTTGTCGTCAGCTTCATGTGCCAGGTCAAGTGGTTCCATCTTGCTGCATTGTATAATATCGCCCTTCCCATAATAGTGTATTATCTCGGGAAGAATATCCTGTCATCAAGGCCGACCGGATATGGAGACACAGACATCTCAGAGGAGAATCCAGAGCTCAAGAAATACAGGAACATGATAATACCTGTCGGAAACTTTGAGATTAAGATAAACCCGATGATAATAAGCGCAATGGTGATGATTGTTCTTCTGATAATAGGCTTCAGCCCAATGCTCATCCATATGATGGATACAACTGGGAATTGGGATATTGTAGTTGACAAGGATGACTCAAAAGGAATCCACATATCCTCTGTCATGGATGATCCTGATGCAAAATACAGCTTATTAGGATACAGGAAATCGCAGGGCTGCCCTCCTGGAGAGGATGGTGCAGTCGGAGTAGGGGATATTGTGGGACCGTTCGGGCTTGGAGCAGCTCTTCTCAGCCTTATGATAATTGCAGGGATAGGGGTTGGTCTGGGGATATATTTCAGATTGAAATCATCCAACATAATCAAGATAAGGGACAAGGCAAAGGAGCTTGAGAAAGAGTTTGCAGCCTCGCTATTCCAGCTTGGAAACAGGCTTGGAGACGGCCTTCCTGCAGAGATCGCTTTTGCAAAAGTCGCTGAAGTGATGGAGAATAATGTGACAGGAGATTTCTTCAGGACAGTGTCAAACAACATAACAAGGATGGGAATGAGTGTTGAGCAGGCGATATTCGACAAGAAATACGGCGCAATGGTCTATTATCCATCTACATTGATAGAAAGCTCAATGAAAGTATTGATAGAAAGCTCAAAGAAAGGGCCTCTTATTGCCGCAAAGGCGGTGATAAGCGTCTCAAGATACATCAAAGAAATACACAGGGTTGATGAAAGGCTGAAAGATCTCATGTCAGACACAATAAGCTCAATGAAATCCCAGATAAAGTTCCTCACTCCGGCCATTGCAGGGATTGTGATAGGGATAACATCCATGATAACGGGGATACTTGGCCAGCTCGGAACCCAGCTGAGAGTGCTGACAGAAGGGCAAGGACAGGAAGGCCTTGGAGCAGCTGCTCCTATGATATCTATGTTCGGTGAGGGAATACCCACATTCTATTTCCAGCTCATTGTGGGATTATATGTTGTCCAGCTTATATATATACTGACTGTAATCACGAACGGAATAGAGAATGGATCAGACTCTCTTGGAGAGAAGTATTCTCTCGGCGCAAACCTGATAAACAGCACAGTGACCTACATCATCGTGTCAATGATAATAATGCTGATCTTCAACATAATCTCAGGCTCTATAATGAGCCAGCTGAAATTAGGAGGAGTTTAAATAATTAAAATTTATGACTATAATAAAAGAAATATGGGGCAGGGGAGATTTGAACTCCCAACTCCACGGTCTTCAGCCGTGTGCTCTCCCAGGTTGAGCTACTGCCCCAAAAATTTTTACAAATCAATCTATGCTCTCTTCTTCAACATCAAGATCCTGGTCATCATTCCCGGAATCATCGTCAATCTCATCGCTTCTCATGACTTGCTCAGGTTTTTCATGTTTTTCGCTGGCAGTCTCTTTTGCTTCAGGTTTTTCATCAGAATGGCCGATAACCTCAAGCGTTCCGAACTTTCCTGTTGAGAGCTGGATCTCGCCCTGCCATTCGCTCACATAGCCGTTCTTTATCTGTATCTGGTCTCCGACTTTTACCTGGTCAACCTGCTCATTCCACAGGCTTAATGTGATCTGGCCAGAATCATCCTTGAGCTTTGCATTGCAGACCTTGCCCTGGCTGCCTGCTTTGCTGAATTCTCTTGGGCTGCTCTTGTCTATCACAGTGCCTGTTATCTCGACATTTCCCTGCCTTGGCTTCAGTTCGCTTATTTGCATATTAAAAAGGTTTTAGAAGGGTCTTTTATATAAATTTTACTCATTTGTGCATGAGTCCTAGAACTTTGTTAAAATGGCTTCTGAGACCTTCTCCTGCCATCCTGCGTCTTTCAGGGCCTTTTTCACCTGCTCTTTGGTATATCCCTGCGCCATTGTTGACTTTATATATGAAGCGAGGTCTTCAAGCTGCTTTGGAGACATTGCAGAAAGCACATCGTCTGCATGCTTTTTATGGGTCATCAGGAATATTATGCATGCCAGTGCAAGAGCAAGTATCACGAACACTACAATTATCAACAGATAGTTCTGCATGACAAAATCAACAAAACCAGAGAATCCGGATTGCGCAGAATATGCAGAATCTGTCTGGTTTATCACTGCGTAAGTTGTTATGGGCTCAAATGGAAGCATCAATATTGTCAACAAGGCGGATACTATGATGAAAACTGCGAGAACGCCATAGCTTGCTTCTTTTTTTCTGTACATTTTCTCTTTTTTATGCTTATGTCCGCTATGATTGATGCGATACAATCAAGATTATATCAACAAAGAGGTTATCTTCTTCTTAAGGTCTGCAATCTTCACTCTTTCCTGCTTTGTGGTGTTCCTGTCCCTTATTGTCACAGACTTGTCATCAATGCTATCAAAATCAACTGTTATGCAGAATGGGGTTCCAATCTCATCTGCTCTTGCATATCTTCTTCCCACGCTGCCTGACTGGTCATACTGGCATGAGATATCATTCTTAAGTTCATTGAATATCTTCTTTGCTATTTCCACAATCTCGGGCTTGTTGCCGACCAGCGGGAATATTCCGATCTTTGTGGGAGATAATTTTGGATTCAGCTTAAGGATTATGTTTCCTCTCTCCTTGTCATCGTTGTAAGCGTCGTAAAGGAATGCGAGCATCGCTCTTCCGATCCCCTGCGACGGCTCTATGACGCATGGTATCACTTTCTCTTTTGTCTCTTCATCAAATATTGAGAGATCTTTTGTCGAGAATTTTGAATGCTGGGTGAGATCAAACTGCTGCCTATCTGCACTGCCATGTATCTCTTTCCAGCCGAACGGGAACTTGTATTCGATGTCAAAGCACGCTTTTGCATAATGCGCAAGCTCGTCCTTGACATGCTGCCTTATCCTAAGGTTTTCTTTCTTTATGCCTAGATCAAGGAAGAACTTGTAGAACTCTGCTATCCAGTGGGCATGCCATTTTGACATCACTTTCTTTGAAACTAATTCTTTGATCGTTGTCTTGGCCTGCTCTTTCTTCCCTTCGAGCAGTGCATTTATCTCAAGCTTCTCTATGCTTTTGATGTCGCAATCATCCGCTTTCTTTGGATGTATGAAGAACTCAATCTCAAACTGCTCGAATTCCCTGCATCTGAACATGAAATCTCTCGGAGAGATTTCGTTCCTGAATGCTTTTCCAACCTGAGCAATGCCGAAAGGAAGCTTCATCCTTGCATTCTCCTGCACTAACCTGAAATCTGCGAATATCAACTGTGCTGTCTCTGGCCTGAGGTATGCTGTGTTTCCGCCTACTGGCCCGACATTTGTCTCAAACATGAGATTGAACTGCCTTGCTTCCCCTAATTCTCCCTTGCAGTTAGGGCATCTTATCTTGTTCTCGCTGACTTTCTTGTTTATCTCCTCTTTTGAGATTCCATCTGCTCTGATCTTGAGAGTGTCTTCAATGAGATGGTCTCCTCTGAATCTCTGTTTACATTTCTTGCACTCCACTAGAATATCACCGAAACAGTCTGCATGGCCAGATGCCTTCCAGACTGCGGGGTTTGTGATTATCGCTCCGTCTATGCCGACGACATCAGGCCTTGATCTCACAAATCTCTTCCATAATTCATTCTCAAGATTCCTCTTGAGCTCAACTCCCAATGGCCCATAATCATAGAAACCAGACAGGCCGCCGTATATCTCTGCGCTTGGGTAGACTATCCCTTTCTTCTTGCAGAAAGCAGCCATCTCATCTATTGTGATTGTCATATATGTTTACTTTGCCCTTATATTTAAATAGTTTTTGCTATACGCTAAACAAAAACACATAATGATCTTTTTGTAAAACAATGAAAAACAAGAAGCAGTAACAGGGCAAGAATAAGGTGAAGCCTCATAAAAATACCATAAGATTTATATACAACATATGTTTACATATATAAACAGATGTAAACATTGGGGGATTAGCAAGAATTTTGATAGTTGATGAGGCACAAGAATGGAAAAAAGGCAATTGATCCAGATCCCTGCAGAGCAAGTCAAGAAATTAGAAGAAATTGAGGCTATAAGGCCGGATCTCAAGGATTATTCTGTATCAAAAAAAGTCCACCTATTGCTTCAGGAGAAATTAGCAGAGCTCCTCAAGAATAAGACATCAATTCAGCATAAAGACAGGAGACTGACAGGGAAGTGGATTGAATACATAAGAGAGGCAATACCCCTGCATACAGCATCCACAATAGCACTTGGTGTTGTCCGCAGCTCAAAAGAGATGATAGGCAAGCCATTCACAAGGATACTTGTATCAAACGATACAGAAAGGACCTGGTGGGGCAACTGGGAAGATGATGTTTATGCAATAGGTGATTTTCTTATCCCTTGGCTGAAGCAAAGCAAGAACAGGGAATCTCATTTCAAGAAGCACAAGGAGAAGTTTCTTGATATAAACGCAAAAGCAGAGAAGATGCTGAGATTAGGATTAAAGGGAATGAAAGACAATGAGCTGCTCTCTGAATATAAATCATTTCATAAAGATACAATGAAGTACCATGCATTATCATTTGATGTTGATGCAATGGACATTGTTCTTGAGGACAAGATAAAGATCAAATTAAAGGGGCTTTTGAAAGCAAAATATGGGGAGTTTTCGCAAAAAAAGACCAATGATGCCCTTGGAATCGTGTTAACACCTTCTTATGTATCCTATGTAACAGAGCTCGATATCGAGATTCACAAGATTGCTTTGCTTATAAAGAAAAAAAGCCTGAAAGATTTTGAGAAAGACGAAGAGGTTATCAGGGAGATAGAGAAGCTTATCAGGAGATTCTGGTGGACAGAACTTTCATGGTCACGCAGGAATATTAAGACAAAGGAAAAAGTTGTTGAAGAGCTTAAGAAGATGATCAAAAGCGGAGATAATCCTGGAAAAGAGATAGAAAGTATCAGGGGAGAAGCTGCAGAAGCAGACAAAAATAAAAGAGAATTGCGGAAAGATCTCGGATTTGATGAAGATATGGACTTTTACATGGATATATTCGAGAATTATGCTGTTTTCCATGATTACAGGAAAGAGGCCCAGATGAAGACAATGGAAGCCCTGAATACATTCCTTGATGAGATCGGAAGAAGGAAAGGATACAGGTTTGAGGACCTGGTCTGGCTTTGGCCTGATGAGATAAAGGGGCTGCTGAAAGGAAATGGTTTTGACAGCCAGAAAGTGAAAGACAGGAAAGAGTCATTCTTTTCGATTGTTGAAGAGAAAAAGATTGAG
>JAPLZS010000117.1 GCA_026394915.1 Candidatus Woesearchaeota archaeon
TATCAGCACCTTCCCTCTTGGCCTGAAGTCAGGCACAGCAAGCGTTATGTCATAGTCCGGGCTGAGCCTCGGGACGACCTCTGCAAGAAACCTGCTCACTCCATCCCATCTCGGAAGAAAAGAATCAGATGCTATGAGTAATTTTTTTTTTGTCTTTTTAATTTATTTATGTTTTTATTGATTATCCCTGTTATTTTGCGCTGATTATCTTATCTTATAAAAAACTTCTGCATACCTGCATCTTGACTTGAATCCGTTCTTTACAGCCCTGTAATACACGCTCCAGAGCAATGATATCATCGACATCCACTGGCTCTCAAAGCACTTCAATGCCTCTATCTTCCTGCTGAATGTCTTTGTTATGTCAATGTAGACCTTTGGAAGGCTTCTCTCCTTTATCTTCAGCGGAGTCCAGACATCAAAGGCATAGACATCTCCTGCATATGATATCTCATTGAGAAGGTCGATTGTGAACTTGTTTATCGCGCCATGGTCAGGCATCGGGTCATCTGATGAATGGGTGAATATCTTTATTGGCCTGCAATCCTCTATCAATCTCTTTATCTTCTCATGTATCCCTTTTGTCTCTATGTCTTCTGAGAATCTGCCTTCCTCTATGCCCATGAATATGGTCTTCTCTGCTCCTATCACTTTTCCTGCATCCTGGCTCTCCTTCACCCTCATCTTCACAGTGACTTTCTTCTTTAGCCATGGATGGCTCTTCTCGCCATAGGAGAATATTATTATTAATATCCTCTTGCCTTCATCTGAATATTTTGCAAGAGTCCCTCCCAACCCGAGTATCTGGTCATCAGAATGAGCGCAAAGGACAAGTATAGATTCTCTTGGTTTTCTTGCTGGCTTCTCTTTTTTTTCAGGCTTGTCCATCAATACCACAGCTTGTACTCAATCGCCAATATCAATGGCCCAATCACATCGCAGCTAATGCTTTCTGCATCGCAGGAATGACTTTCTCTGCCTCTTCCTTGAGCATCCTGCCCAGCTTTGCAAATGTGTATTCTCCTGTATTGTTGCTCAGGTTCTCCCTTGAGATCTGCATCTTCGCTGTTCCATCATTGTATGAGAACACTCCGACTGTTATCCTTGTCGTCTCAAACTGTATTGCCTCTGCAAACAGCTGCTTGTCCAAATTCTTATCAAATGCCATTTTTTGTACCTCACTCTATTTTTAATAAATTAAAAATATGTATAAAAAATCCCGACTCGGCAAGCCTCGTCTGGGATTTTTAGACATTTAAAATCCAATTTTGCCGACTCGCAAGCTCGTCTGGCAAAATTGTATTGTTAAATGCACCGGCCGGGATTCGAACCCGTATACTCGGCTCTCTTTGCACTATGATTATAAACCTAAATCCAGTGCTTGGAAGGCCGAAGTCTTAACCATTGGACCACCGGTGCACTACCCTAAAAGAAAAATAAACCGTTTATAAAGCTTTCTTAAGCTGGTCTATAAACCTGTCATTAGAACTCTCCTTGATCACAATCCCGCAGGCATGCTCATGGCCTCCTCCAAAGCCTTCAACACCTTGCAGAGCCCTCTCTAATATAGGAGGAAGGTTCTTGTGTGATGCCCTCATGCTGTATTTGATCTCCCCTGATTTGTTCCTTCCAACAAGTATGACCTTTGTCGGATAATTGTAAAGCAGTTCATTAGACAGCTCGCTTGAGAAGCTGTATTTCTCGCCCTCATACTGATAGATGAAGATGTCATCCTTTGTTACATGGCTCTTTGCCCTCTTGATCAGCTTGTCATAATGCTCTTTTATGCCCATATATCTCTTATATATGAATGATCCAGAAGGGGTCTGCTGCAGCATGATCTCATACGGGCTTGTTATCCTTGTAAGTATCTTCATGCACCTGACAACATCGTCTGTCTTTCCTTTCAGAACAAAGGAGAATATCTGCACAAGCTGGCCTATTTTCTGGCTGAATAATGCCTCTTCTGGCCTTGTGACTTTTGGATCAAACAGGTCAGGATATTTCTTTGCAAAAGCATGGCTGAAATCAGGCATCTGCCAGTCTCCTATTGATCCGACCATTGCTATCCAGATGTCTTTTTTTATGACATCATAGCACAATCTTGTTACGCAGGTGTCATCCTTTGGATTCAGTATTCTTGGATTGCAGTATGTGACTTTCTCCCTTTTCAGAGGATTGTGATGATCGACCCAGACTACTTTTAGGCCTAATCCTTCCATGTCATCGAGGAAATCCTGCTCAACCATTGCAATGTCTAAGATGAAGACCTTGTCTGGCCCATACTCTGTGACCTTTCTTGTGAAGCTTCTGTCTATCTTGGGAGTCATCTTGACAATGACTCCTTTTCCGGCCTGAACATGGCGGTAGAATAAGAGGAATGAGCATAATCCGTCTGCATCATCATGGAAGAAGAATATAGGCCTCTTGGAGCTGTCCAGCTCTTCCCTGATCCTTAATATACTACTTTGTTCCAACATATATGCACCTGGCCTAAAAAAACAATATATAAATAGATGAAAGGGGGTGGTTTTTAAAGGTTGTTGAAACGATTATTAAAGAAAAAGAAGCATAATAACAGAAAAACACAATATTATTAAATTAGATAATTGAAAATAGATTGCATGATATACCACATAGATATGTCAAATAATTATCACCAAAAGGATTATTCAATATTAGCCTTAGTGAGTGTTAGTAATAAAGATTTAAAGAAAGATGGATATATAAAGAAAGGGGTCATAATTACAGAGCCATTAAGAAGTGATCTATTAAAAGAATTCTCAGAGATTCAATTGCATAGCTCATTAATAAGTATTCTTATTAAAGATTTAATTCCTTTCAAAAAAGTTATTATTTGCCCTGATATCAAACCAATAAAAGAAGTGATTATGGGGGTATGCAAGTTACACCCTGAACTTACATCAGAACATTTAAAATCGTTATCTGAATTGAGAGAGGAGATAGGCAATGATAGATATAAATCTGAAGCTGACGCTTTTGCTAAGGCTATGAATAGAAATTTTAAAAAAAGAAAGAACATCCATAGAAATAATGATTTTTTTGATAATGGATCTATATTAATAATATCTAATTTGACCTCCTCCTCGGGGCAGAGCCCTCGACCCTTCGGGTCGACCCCTTCGCTTCGCTACGGGGCGAGGATTCCAGTAATAAGCTGATTTTGGCATGATGAGCCTCTTGGCTTTTTACATACTCTTTCGCTTTCTCCA
>JAPLZS010000059.1 GCA_026394915.1 Candidatus Woesearchaeota archaeon
AATCAGGGAATAGCAGCATAAAAAGATGTTATGGAAGCAGCGTAAGCTCTAAGACTGTGCGGACAATCCGCACAGAGGTCTACGCTAGGCTGGCATGCCACAACCTATTTTTTTGGATTTTTGGACTTTTAGGACAGAGCCAACCACACCAAAAACTATTTAAATACCCCCTATCGGAGTTACTGACGGAAGTGATTATTATGGATTTTTATGAATGTGTAAGAAAGTTGTTTGATGCAGGAAAATATAGATTAGTAAGCGAAGTCGAAGGCACAGATGGTTCAAGGACATTAGACTATAAATTAAAAAATCAACCATTTCGCGTAGTGTATCATTCTGAAATGATAGACGGCCATAAAAGAGAGACTGTATATTTGGCTCAACATGGAGTTGCGCGAGGGGATGAAGAAAGGATGATCCGAGAGACCTGCATAACTTTAGAAGACGGAAGTGTGGTTGAAGGAGATCAAACATCAATAGCAACTCTGATACAGCTTCCTAGGCTTCCAGATCCTATCCGAACGGCTGTTAAAGAGGCAGCAAATAGGGCAGTCGGCCAATAATAAAATGAAGATAATCCTCGCAGAGAAACAGGGCATGTGCTTTGGAGTGAAGAGAGCTGTTGATATTGCAGAGAAAGCTGCAAAGACGAAGAAGAAAGGAAGCAGCATATATATGTACGGTCCTCTTGTCCACAACAAGAAAATCATAGGGTTTCTAGAAGCAAAAGGAATAAAATCAATAAAAACATTGTCGCAGGCAGAGAAAGGATCTTCTATAATCATAAGGGCCCATGGGGCGTCTGACAAGGATATTCTTGATGCAAAGCTCAGGCAGATAAGCATAATCGATGCAACCTGCCCTTATGTGCAGAAATCAAAGGATTCTGCAAAACAGATGGAAAAAGAGGGATTCAGAGTTGTGATGCTCGGCCAGAAAGAGCATCCAGAAGTCAGGGGAATCTCAGAAAGCCTGAACAGCTCTATTGTGATAAGGGGCATGGAAGACATAAGGAAACTCAATGGACTTGACAGAGTGGGCATAATCTCACAGACAACACATTCTCAGGATTCATTGAATAGCATAATCAGGGAGCTTAGAAAGAAAGGAGTGCTTGTCAAGGTCGAGAACACTATATGCACTGCAACCTCAGAGCGCCAGGCATCAGCCATAGATACTGCGAAGAAAGCAGACCTTATGCTTGTTATAGGCGACAAAACATCTGCAAACACAAAGAAGCTTGCAGATATATGCTCGAAGATTACAGATACCAGATACATTGAAGGATCTGATGAGCTTAAGAAAGAATGGTTCGAAGGAGTTGAGAATGTAGGCATAACAGCAGGCGCATCAACTCCTGACAATGTTGTTGAGGATGTTGTCAAGAGGCTAAATAGGATCAATACAATATGTTTTTAAATTCTGGGGTTTATCTATCCATATCATCTGATCTTAATATTATATTAGGGGAACATGGAAATCTCAAAAGGGATAGAAATCATTGATCTTGGCCTGAAGATAGGCAGAATCCTTGTAGTCGCAGACCTGCACATCGGGTTTGAGGAATCCCTGAACAGGCAGGGAATGATGATCCCAAGATTCCATCTGAAAGATATGACAGAAAGGCTTGAGAAGATGATAAGGAGGGCAAAGCCGGATACGATAATAGTCAATGGCGACATAAAGCACGAGATGGGCACTATCTCAGATCAGGAATGGAGAGAGACCCTCAAAGTCCTTGAACTGCTGGCAAGGAATTCAAAGAAAGTTATACTCATAAAAGGCAATCATGACAAGATACTTGGCCCTATTGCAAGGAAAAAAGACATTGATATTGTCGAGAGTTATGAGATAAAGGAAAAGGGAATCTTGATCCTGCATGGCCACAAGGAGATAAATATTCCAAGAGGAATAAAGACCATAATCATAGGCCATGAACATCCTGCTGTGGCCTTAAAGGAGGGAGAGAGATCAGAGAGATTCAAATGCTTCCTCAAGGGCAGATACAAAGGTAAAGACCTTATTGTCTTGCCTTCATTCAATCTTCTCACAGAAGGTACAGACATACTCAAAGAAGGGGTGTTGAGCCCATTCCTGAAGAAACAGAATCTTGACAGCTTTGAGGCTTTTGTTGTGAGCGACAAGATATACAATTTTGGGAAATTAAAGGATATAGAAAGATATAATCGATAATTTGGATATGCTCTCTTCAATTCTTGAGCGTAACGCACTGGTAATTTGTGAACCTGCATCCGGTTATACCATATGCATCATTGCAGTCTGTTGCGCACGATGTCTGTCTTGCTGTCAGAGGCACATTCTTTATCGGATAGCATTGGCAGTCGCATGCGCTCAGGAAGCAGTTCGGATTGCCTGAATGAGTTATCTCAAGCGCATAAAAATCAACATCCCCTGAAACTCCTGATGACACTTTCGCCTGGCTTGCAGTGTTTGTGTTGCCGGGCTGGCTCGGCGCAGTGTTCACATTTGCTGCAGAGCTTTTGCTTCCGCAGCCAGAAACAAGAAGTAATATCGCTAAGACTGCTGCTGTCATGAATATCACAGAGAAGTTATTTATCTTCATGCAGCACCCCCTATACTCACTTCTTTTTATTGAATCTGAAATATGTAAACAGGGCAACTGCGATTATCACTGCCCAAAATATCATCGTGTTCGTGATCCTGAATGCAAACAAAACTAAGTTCGCAACAAGGACAGAGATAAGTGCAATAGCAATTATCTTCCTGTTCATTTAGCCTTTCCGACTATTCTGCAGACCTTTGTTCCGCAGGCTGGGCAGCATCCTCTTATTGCCTTCAAGTTATTCTTAAGGACAACTTCCTTAGGATCCTTGATATCTACCTGCTTTCTGCATTTCATGCATCTTGCTTGAGCCATTATATCACCTTTTTATGGTTATATATATCTATTTAATAGCTGTTTAATATATATTCATATATAAATTTATTGAAAAAA
>JAPLZS010000012.1 GCA_026394915.1 Candidatus Woesearchaeota archaeon
CAGAGAATTTCAAGAGATACAAGGCAATCTGTCTGTCCAACAACATAGGATATATAACTGCAATCTCAAATGATGCCAACTACAATGAGATATTCAAGCAGCAGCTGATAAATCTTGCAGCTCCAGGAGACATCCTTGTCATGATCTCATCATCAGGCAACAGCCCCAATATAATAGAAGCATTGAAGTTCGCAAAAGAGCATGGCATGATAACAATAGGCATATCAGGATTCAAGGGCGGGAAACTGAAGGAGATGGCTGATTATTCTGCGCACCTTAACTGCGATTCATATGAGTTGAGCGAGGACATCCATGCAGTATTCGGGCATTTCCTCGCAGTATACCTGAGGGAGCAGGACTTAGGCTGAGGCCCAATGTCTTCTGGCAAAAAACAGGCAGAACAGGAAAAAGAAGAGAAAAGTTTTCTTAAATCTGAAAATTTCAAGTTTATCATTGCAGCGATTGCCATATTAATCGCAATCCTCATCTGCAAGAGCAGGCAATGTGATCGGAGGAGGGGATTTTGCAAAAGACAGGCTCATACCTGACTGCATAAAAGCATTGAAGGAAAAGAAGCCCATAATCATAAGGAATCCTGACCATACAAGGCCATGGCAGCATGTTCTTGAGCCTCTCAATGGCTATCTCATGCTCGGCCAGAAGCTTCTTGAGGGTAAAAAGGAGTTTGCAGGCCCATGGAATTTCGGTCCTGACAGGGAGTCTATGGTCAATGTATCAAGAGTGGCTGACATAATAGTGAAGCATTGGGGAGAAGGCAGATGGATTGATTCAAGCAGCAAAGACGAGAAGATCAAGATGCATGAGACAACACTGCTCTGCCTTGATAATTCTAAGGCAAAGAAACTGCTGAAATGGAGTCCGAAGCTGAGCATAAATGACGCATTGAAAGAGACAGTTGACTGGTACAGGAAAAGCAGCAAGGAGAATGCAGATGTTGATGATCTCTGCATTGAGCAGATAAAGGAATACTCAGCTGCTTAAATGGCTTAGGGCCGCTTAAGAAAACTATATAAACCCTGCAAAAAGACCCAGGGAGCATACAAAATGAAGAAACTAATAAGCATAGTGACTCCGGCATACAATGAGGAACTGGTACTTGATGAGCTGAAGAAAAGGCTCCAGAGAATGTCAGCAAAGCAGCCAAAGTATGATTTTGAATTCATAATCGTGGAGAATGGTTCATGGGACAATTCTTATCAGAAGCTCTTGAAGTTCAACAAAGAAGATGATCGGTTCAAGATACTGCAGCTATCAAGGAACTTCGGCTGTGACGGGGGCATAACAGCAGGCCTCAAGTACGCAAAAGGCGATGCTGCTGTGATAATGAACGCAGACCTCCAGGATCCTCCTGAGCTCATCCATGATTTCATAAAGAGATGGGAAAAAGGATATGATATAGTCTATGGGTTGATAGAGAAGAGAAAAGGGGTATCATTCATAAGAAGCGTGCTCTCTTCATCATTTTATCTTGTCATAAACAAGCTCACGCACAATATGGTTCCGAAGAATGCAAGCGACTTCAGGCTGATGGACAGGAAGGTCTATTCTGTTGTCAATCAGATGGAAGAGAGGAACAGGTTCCTAAGGGGAGTTGTCGCCTGGACCGGATTCAGGCAGATAGGAATACCCTTCAAGAGGCCGCCAAGGTTTGCAGGAAAACCAAAGGCAAACTTCTTTGCAGCACTGAGCGTTGCTATAAACGGAGTCTTCTCTTTCTCATATTTTCCGCTGAAGCTTGCGACATGGATGGGATTCCTGATATTTATACTCTCATTCCTGCTGTTCTTTTATGAGTTCGGCCTTTATCTTGTTTTTGGCAAGGAAGTGCCTGGATTCTTCACAATAATACTTGCAGTATCTTTCTTGTTCGGCATGCTCTTCTTGCTTTTAGGTATAATGGGCATCTATATCTCAAGAATATACGATGAGGTGAAACAGCGGCCTAATTTCATTGTCAGCAATGAGATCGGGTTCAGCAGATGAATGTCCAATAAAGACATAAAGACCCGATAAAACAAAATTATCA
>JAPLZS010000028.1:0-5293 GCA_026394915.1 Candidatus Woesearchaeota archaeon
AAAGACCATGTCAATGTTTTTTGATTCAAGGAATTGCCTTGGATCATAGGTTTTCATGATTGTAATGTCCGGCCTCTGCCTTGGATCAGATGAGGCAGTATACAGCTTTATTTTTGTCTTTGCCTGCAGCTTCTCAATATCAAACCTTTGAGCTTGCTTGATTTCTTTGTAGAAGAAGCACAGACTAGCATAGCCGAGCCTCTCTGCAACCCTTATGAAATCTTCCTCATTCTGCTCTGGAAACACTATATCTATCATAATCTCACATTAATATTCTTTCATTTAAAATTCTATTCTTTTGACCGGCAGAAGCAAGACTTCTTATATAATCTGACTTTTTCCTGAATCCGTTCTTCTTTCCGATCCTCTCAATTGCCTTGTCTATCCTGCTTCCATACTGGGCTGCCCTCTTCTTCCTCTGGCTGAATTCTCTTGTCAGGCCGATGCTTTCTCTCTCTGCAACTTCCCTCAGTATGATTTTGTTCTGCTCCATGTTTATCTTGTATTTGTCGGGTATCCTCATTGCGATGCTTATCACTTCTTTATCCAGGAATGGAGTGCAGACCTTTATCTTAAATTTCTCTGCAATAGGCATATCTCTTATCATATCCCTTTTATACATTAATGAAAGCCCCTTCCAGCATTCTTCATTGACATTCTTTGATTCAAGATGCCTTTGGTATCCTGCGAATATCTCTTCTGAGCCAAGGCCAGTGAATATCACCTTAATTTTGTCTTTTTTCGCAAGTTCTATTGCAGCATAGGTCACGCAACCCACTCCTGCTTTTATTATGTCAAACTCTTCAATGAATCCTGCAAGCTTCTTCAATATCTTCTCAATATCATTATCTGTCAAAACCTTTGTCTTTAATCTGAACCCGAATTCTTTTGCCGCTCTCTTTGCCCAAACAAGATCCTCTGCGCTCTCTGTTCCGACAGAATAGCATGTGAAATCTGCATTTAGTCTCTTCAGTATCATTGAGATTGTGGTTGAGTCAACTCCGCCGGAGAAACAGACCCCGACTTTGCCTTTCTTCACAATCCCTTTTTTCACTGCTTCGATTATCGCTTTTTCAAGGAGTTCTTCTGATTTTTTCTTGTCTTCTATTAGGGTATCACCTACTTCTGACCTTATCTTTCCAATGAAATCCTTCCATTCTATTTCTGACATCATATTGCAGAGGAATCCTGCTTGTTTTAAATAGTTAAGGTTCTTGTTTGCCTAATTTTTTACCACAAATTTTATCCAAGTTCATATCTATTTACTTACAATGTAAGTATATTGGTATACACTTATTCACTACATAGTTACTAAAACACCTAAATATTTATATATTAGTACTATATTACTAGTAAGTAGCAACAAAAGAAATAACAATCATACACCCCAAAACAGAGGCAGATAACCTCGGTTATCTGTTTTCTTTTTTATTCACAAAAACAAATCACAAAAATCATAATCACCTCTTTTTCCCAGGCAGGGACTTGAATGGGCTTCGTGCTTCCTCAGGTCCCTGTTTGGGTTTGTCTTGATCAATATCAACATATTAATCATATATATGGTATATAGTCGGATTTCAGGGCATACTAGTAAATGTATAATAAACCCCAAAATTTTTAAATCCGATTATATTACTCATAATCATTCAAAAGTTATGCAAATGGGTCCTTGTTGAGCAGAAACAGCGGTTTTTGGCAATGAAATCAAGACACTCTTGCGTAGCACAGCCCGACACGAGAGTACCCAACGGAGCTTACGGCAAAGGCCAAGCGATGAGCTTGGGAGTTAGTGTTTCGGGCAACAAACCTTATTTAGGTTTATTATCATATAAGGAGTTCAATATCGCTTTTTAAAGCGAAAAGAGAAGCAAAATACCTTAAAGACATACAGAACAATAACAGATCATATTCATTTGATTCATACAATTTGTTTGGATATAGATACAAGATAAATCGTAAAATTTGTTCTGTAGGTCTTATGGAGAAGCATGATCATATTATCAAGAATAATCTCTGATAAAATCAGAGAGAACTGATAATCGAAGATAAAGCTTCTTCTATAAGGTTAAACAATCATAAAATAATCGGAGGAGAATAAAATGGGAAAAATAAGTCCAGTTGCTGCAAAATACATAGTTCATGCAGAGATTGATATTGAAGGAGTAGTTGACAGGCCTGATGTCATTGGCGCAATTTTCGGCCAGACAGAAGGGCTTCTCGGAGCAGATCTTGAGCTAAGAGAGCTCCAGAGATCAGGAAGGATAGGAAGAATAGAGGTGAATACAGACACAAGATCAGGAAAGACAAAAGGAGAGATAATAATACCTTCTTCTTTGGACAAGGCAGAGACTGCAATAGTGGCTGCTGCAATGGAGATCATACAGAGGATCGGGCCATGCAACTCAAAGATAAAGGTGACGAACATAGAGGATGTAAGGATATCAAAGAGAAAGTTTGTCGTTGAAAGGGCAAAGGAGCTTTTGAAGAACCTAATTGACAATACAATGCCGGATTCACAGGAACTGGCAGACGAAGTCGCGTACTCTGTAAGAGTGATGGAAGTGCAGGAATATGGCAAAGACAGGCTGACTGCAGGGCCGGCAATAGACGAGAGCGATGACATAATCATTGTAGAAGGTAGGGCAGATGTCCTTAACCTTCTGAAGCACGGCATAAAGAATTCCATTGCGATGAACGGAACATCAGTCCCGCAGACAATCATAGAACTCAGCAGGAAGAAAGAAGTCACTGTGTTCGTTGATGGAGACAGAGGGGGAGATCTCATAATAAAAGAGCTTCTTGGAGTGGCTGACATAGATTTCGTATGCAAGGCCCCTGTGGGAAAAGAAGTCGAGG
Organism: Candidatus Woesearchaeota archaeon; assembly: GCA_026394915.1. Taxonomy (GTDB): domain Archaea; phylum Nanobdellota; class Nanobdellia; order Woesearchaeales; family UBA12501; genus WJJV01. The sequence goes on from JAPLZS010000028.1 coordinate 2,857, forward strand.
AGATCACAAAGAAGGAGATCCATCAGTGCTTGAGAGCAAGAATTGCTGTTGAGCAGGCAAAGATGGAGATAGGCTCAAGGCCAATAAGCCAGCAGCAAGGACCATCCAGGCCAGAGCAACATAGCAATTTTAGGGAGCAGAGGCCAGAACAGAGGCCTATGCAAAGAGAAGAGCAGAGGCCTTCTTTTCAGCAGAGACCTCCTATGGCTGCGCCAGCGCCTGTAAGGAAAGCAAAGCTGAATGATGCTGAAAAAGCAAAGTTCAAGGGAATGCTCGAAGACCTCATAGGGACAAGAGGGGCATACATACTTGACAAGGACCTTAATATCCTTGGAAAAGTTCCTTTGACAGAACTTGCAACAACAGTAAAAAGCCTTGGCTCAGGAGTGAATGCAGTCATATTTGACGGAAGCGTTGAAAAGGCGCTTGTGGAGACAGCAGAGAATGCCCACATAAACTTCCTGATAGGGATGGACTCAAAGTTCACAGGCCCGGCGAGAGTCAATATACTGACGGCTGAGGACCTGTAAAACTTTAGATTTATTTTTTCTTTTTTATTTTCTTATCTTTATACTATTATATAGTAGTTAATAATAGAAATCTTTATATACTAATAACGCTTTTATATATAAAATGGAAGCTGCTAAAACCCATCTAATCGAGGTAGTATGCACAGGGAATAATGGAAGAAGTCCAATGGCAGAGGTTATTGGTAATCACACATCCAATGAGATGGGATTAGAAGGAAAATTGCACTTTATTTCTTCAGGAACAAAAGCTGCTCCAGATCATGACAATGAGCTTCCTTATGAAAAAGCAAGCTCAATACTCAAAATGGGTTCTAGTCATGGTTTAATCAATCCAATTGAAGTGGACAAACAAAGATATGAGAATGATCCAGATTATAATTCTGCAATAAAGGCAAAAGTCCAAATGGCATTGAGTATAATGCGCCCGATAGAAACTGCATTAAGAAATGCTGCTTTGTTTGACATCGGCCTGAGATGTTACGGAGAAAGGATGCAGACAAAACCAAGAGATGATGTCTCTCTTGTGCTTGGAATGGAGCAAAAGCATGTGAGCGATGTTGAAAAAATATACTACCTTGGAAGAGATACAAAACCTCAGATAGCCACAATAACAGGATATGCAGGAATTGAAGGGAACATCCCAGATGCATTAGGAAATACTGATCCTAAAATTTACAAACAGGCAAGGGACAAGTTGATTGAAGCTATGCCACTGGTAATCAGCAGATTCAGAGAAGAGCACAGATTATAGAAAGATATATTAATAATTCTTGATTATTGATGGTCTATGGACATCCCGAAAGATGCGCGCATCATAATAATAGAAGGCATCGCAGGCTCTGGAAAGACCACGCTTCATGATTCTCTTAAAAAACATTTCAAGAGCAAGAAAGTTTACCTGTTCACAGAGGAAGAGCTTTTGATGGGGTGGAAGCATATCCATATCCCAGAAATCTCTTCTTTGAGGATGATTTTCCTGAATAAACTTCTGGATTATATTGAGGATAAGATGAAGAGAGAGCCAGACGCAGTTTTCATCTTGGAAAGATTCCATATCTCTCTAAGGATATTAGAGTGGGAATTCGGGAAAGATTTCGAGAAGAATTATTCTTCTTTGCTGTCAAGGGTAAAGAGACTGCCTGTGCACATCTTAATCCCTGTATTGAAAGAATCCCAGATAAAAGAGAAGGCATCTCATTATGAAAGGAGCAGCCAGTGGAAAAACTATCTCAATGAGAAATTGAAGCTGAGGGGATTCTCTGATCTTGGAGCAATGTACAAGGAAGAGCAGAAGAAAGTCTTAAATATAGCAAAAGAACAGGGAATATCATATTCTCTAATTGATTAATCTTTGAAAGTATCTATAATCTTAATCTTATGCCCCTTTTCTTTGGCCTCGTTGTAGCAGATGTCCATTATCTCGCATTCCATGTTCTCGTTTATCTTGGCCTTGCTATATCCTTTCTTTTTCAGCCTTTTCTCAAGCTTTTTGAGATCGCATTTTGTGACAATGCATAGGCCAACAAGCTTCGGATCAACGCAGTGGCTCATGTGAGAGTCTATGATTATTTTCTCTTTTTTCTTTTTGGTTTCTTTTATGATTCTCTCAAGAACTTTTGAGAGTTTTGCCTCGTCAACTATCTTGGTGTCTCTTTTCTTGTCATAGCCTTCTGAGAGTTTATATTGTTTGACAACTTCATTAACATCAATATAAATGTGGCCGCACTTCTTTGATATCTTCCTAGCCAGAACAGTCTTTCCAGTGCCAGGCGTGCCTGTGACTATCACAACAGAAGGCAGGTTCTTTGGAAGAGTTGTTTTCATACAATGCCTTAGAATCTATTACTATTTTAATCTTTACTCAGAGCCTCTGCCACCATCGCTCCAATTTAGATATAGCAGAGGTG
>JAPLZS010000028.1:5356-9358 GCA_026394915.1 Candidatus Woesearchaeota archaeon
AGCAGAGGTGTCGATTCTCTCGTTTTATCCACACCGCCGCCCTGACGCAGACGAGCCGGGGGGCGCCCCATACGGGGTGGCGAGTAGGGCAAATTCGAGCAATGCGAGAATTTGACCGTCTGCTGTCAAGGGGGCGGCGGTCATCAAATCAGTTCTGGCTAAACTATAAAACATTTATATAACCTATAGTCTTTCAATATATTATGAGACTAGGCGTATTATTTTCAGGGGGGAAGGACTCCTGCTTTGCATTGTACAAGGCCAGCAAGGAGCATGAGATAGTCTGCCTGATGTCAATGAGATCCAAGAATCCAGACAGCTACATGTTCCACACACCGAACACAGATTACATAACTCTGCAGGCAGAATCAATGGGAATCCCATTGTTGTGGGGCACTACAAAAGGAGAGAAAGAGATAGAGCTTGAAGACCTTATATCTTTGATAAAAAGTGCAGTAAAGAAATACAGGATAGAAGGCATTGTAACTGGGGCAATAGCATCTGTTTACCAAGCATCAAGGATACAGAAGATATGCGACAATCTCAATATCAAGTGCGTCAACCCATTGTGGCAGAAGGATCAGATCGGCCTCCTCAAAGAGCTTTTAGAGAATAAATTTGAGGTTGTCATAACAAAGGTTGCTGCATTCTCTCTTGATGAGTCATTCCTTGGAAAGAAGCTGGACAACGACATTATAAAGAAGCTTTATGACCTTCAGTCAAAGTACAAGATAAACCCTGCAGGAGAGGGCGGAGAGCTTGAGACATTTGTCACGTATGCTCCGATGTTCAGGAAAAGGATAATCATAAAGAAATCAAAGACAGACTATGCAGACAATCTCGGGTTCTTCATCATAGAGAAAGCGGTTCTGGAATAAATTAAAATAATAAGAAAGCAGATATGATGCAATAACTAAAACATAATAAAAATAAAACAGATCTCTATCCCATCATACTGCCTGCTGTCTGCAGCATTGTCCTGTATATCGGGGTGCTGCTGCCCTGCATCAGTGCAAGCAGTATCACAAACACTATCGCAAGAAATACTGTCACAACAAGCGTTATGCCGAACACAATAAAGCCGTACTTCACTCCTCTCTGGAAGCCCATATAGATTGAAGGCCCGAAGATCAAGGCAAGGTTTATTATCGCTGCAAGCAATATCATCAATAATGATACAAGGCTGCCATACTGATACCCTATCCAATTGTTCATGTTCTCCACTACATAACCAAACACTACCCAGCTTGCCACAATGAGTATTGCTGATCCTGCGCTCACTCCTACCAATACAAAAGCGCTTTCATTCTTTGATACTATCATGTGTTTCACTCCCCAGAACAAGAGCGATATCACCCCCATCCCTATAATTATTCCGATAAGCAGTCCAAGCTTGTGAAGCATGAGCCATGATGATGCATACTTCCCCTTCACATGGAAGCTCTCAAGAGGGTCAAGTCCCTGAGCTGTCTTTACATATCCCTGCTGATATTCTATATTATTTGAGAAAGAGCTTAATTCATCGCTCTGTATGCCTGCGCCTGATGCGATTGTCGCTTTCTCCATTGCAGTGAATCCTGCATCGCTCCTGTAATCTATATTTGACTGGCCTCCGCTCATGTATAATCCATCAATCACATTGATAGAAACCCTGACTTGATTCACATCCTGGTTTAGCTTCATTGTCTCAAAATCAAAGTCATACACCCCAAGGCTCTTGCCAGCATATCCTGATACTTTATAATAAAATATTATTGTCCCTGTCTGCTGCGATTCAAGCGCAACAGGAAGCGTAAGATCAAAAGCAGATGATTTTGAGAGATTATGCTCTATCCTGTCAACCGTGTAATAAGAAAGGGGCCATGAAGGCTGTTCATACCAACTGCTGCACTTTCTTTCATATCTCTGGCATCCCTGATTCTCATTATATTCAAGACAGATATCATTCCAGTTATTGCATTGCTTCTGGGTCTTCTGGACCTCCTGCATCATGTTTATCATCCTGACTCCTTTACCAGGTATCTCTATATTGATCTTTGTGAGATTCTCCTTGCCTGTGTTCTGCAGTTTTATCTTTGCAGCCACTATTGCATCCCCCTCTCCGTCAAACACGACAGAATAATACTGGTTCTGGCCGAATGCCGTGTTTCCATCAGGAGAAGAGTAAGAGGTCATTGATTCATCAGAGGCAACTGCTGCCTGTTCTTCTGCAAAACTGATTGCGGTTGCTGAAGAGAACATCAGCACAAAGATCATCGTCAATATTATTGTTTTATCTTTCATTTTTTATCCCTCCTTTTCAATTGATTTTGAAGCTTTCTTTTTTATTAAATAGTCGGTGAATAAATATATCGAGAGGCATACTATCGCTCCGACTGCAAACCATATCCCCGGGAATTGGGATGCAGAAGAAAAATATGTTGAAGCAGATGGAGCTGCATTCCCTGCTGTCTGTGCAGCCATGTCTGCGCTTTCTCTTGTCGCTGTCAGGACTGCCTGCTCTGCAACCGGTGCAGCTGCAGATTTCATCATCTGCCCTGCCCCATAGCCCGCAGATTGCGCAGAAGTTCCGATAAATCCTGATGAATATGGTATTATCAATGACAGCGCGCCTATTATCGCAATTGCAGGTATTATTGACCTCAGCTTGTTCATTATCCCTTCAGAAGCTGATTTAGGGGCAATGATCACATACTTGTTTGCAATGCTGTAATGCAGGACCTCTTTCCCTTTCTGGGAATAATGGAATTCCTCTGCCTCGACAAGCCTGCTCTCAACAAGATGCTTCAGGTTATAATGCACTGTGCTTATGGGGATGTTGAGCTTTTCAGCAAGCTCGCTCTCTGTCGCCGTGCTGCTTGAAAGGCAATCAAGTATCTTTCTGCAGGAGTCATTCGATATGACCTGCGCAAGCTTTTTTGCCTTGTCCTCTTCAAGGCTTACCATCAGAAAAGTCTCTTTCTTTGCCATATAATACGCATAAACCTTTGTTTTATTTAAATATTGCCAAGGCTTCCATCTAAGTTGAACCTATATAAGTATTGATCAAAAAACTCCAATTCATCAAAACATTTATATATCCTATTTCTTATTTTCAGTAATTTAATAAGAAATAAGATTAAATAACAAATAATAAGTAAAAAATACTGAAAATCAGCAGAATGAGGGCGTCATGAATGATATACCTTACATAATCCAGTGCAATAAAAGAGGGCAGATAGTGATACCCAAGGAAGCAAGGGAAAGGCTTGAGCTTTCAGAGGGTGAATTTGAGCTGTTCTCAGCAGGAAAGGACATTTTTCTTAAGAAAGTCAAGCAGGGCAATAGATGAAGAAATATTCAGACAGGGTCAGCTTTGACAGCAGAGGCCAGCTGATCATACCAAAAGAGGTAAGGAAGGAGTTTCTTATAGAGGAAGGCGCAGCATTCTGGGCATTTATCATCGAGAAAGAGGGCATACTGCTTAAGAGAGTCAAGGATGAGGCAATTTCTGAGAATGATTTCATATTAAAGGAGCTCAGCGAGAAGAATGCAAAGATAGGGTTTGACAAGAAAAGCATACCCTCTGCAGTCAAGAGATATCAGAGAAAAGAGAGCAGGAGGTTTGAGGAACTATGAAAGATCCCAAAACTTCCTACGCATTGATGCTCCTGGTAATATCATTGATGACAGTGGGCGCATTGATCTATGGCCTTTCTCCGACAGGATATGCTGTGCTCGATGCTGCAAGAGTCTATGCTGATAAAGAAACGTACACTGTTGGAGATATGGCCCACATAACTGTTTTCCCTGATGATGCAGGATATTCTATTGAGGTCTATGGTCCTGATGATAAACTGGCTGCAGTCTCGACTGATTTCCCTGTCGAGAAACTTGGAGAATATAGGATAGAGGCATTGATCACATCAGGCAATGAGACAAAAAAAGTATCCTCAACGTTCAATGCAGCAGAGAAAGAGGCAGAAAAGGCAGAAAATAATCCAGAGCAGGTTAATCAGATAG
>JAPLZS010000143.1 GCA_026394915.1 Candidatus Woesearchaeota archaeon
ACAATCATAACTTTTTTCCCTGCTCTTCTTATTTCAGCGATATCGTTTGCAATGCAACTCATGTTGTAAGCGCCTCTTCTTGCATCATCATGGGTGATTATGTTTGTGCCTACTTTCACTATAACTGTATTGTACATAGAGTCAGATAGAACCTCATAATAGCATCTAAAATGATCAAAATGTTCTTTTTTTATTCCTCTGTCATACACAATAAAATCTTCTGGCTGAGAAACTCCAAAATACCCTATCCCTTCTTGAAATCTTACGCTGTCTATTCTTGGCCTGTTTGACATATACACAACAAAGAATAAGTCATATATAAATATTTCCTTACTTTACTACTAAGAAATAGTTAATATATTTTATCTACCTATGCTCCTCTCTTCCTGCACAGGAACACGCAGTGGTCCATCTCATAGGGCTCAATGTCCATATAGTCTATCAGCTCAAGCTCTTTCTCAAGCTTCTGCTTTACATCCATGAACACTATCTTCGGCTTCTTCCTTATGTCAACGCTCCTTGATTTCACTGCAAGGAAAGCAAGGCCCCCTTCTTTAAGGTACAGCTTGACATTCTTGAGGAATATCTCTGCCTGGTCTTTCTGCGCAATGTCCTGATAGACATAATCAACCTGCGTCAATTCATGGAAATAAGTCTCTGGATGCTTTGCATCTGCTATTATCGGAGCCATGTTCTTCCTTCTCTCTGAGACAAACACCAGATCCCTCACAACCCTTGGCGCAAAGTCAAGAGCAAACATGAAGCCGTCCTCTCCAAGTATGTCGCTCACAAAGCTCGGAGTGTAGCCATGCGATGCTCCGAGATAGAGGACTGTCTGGCCAGGACTCACTCCAATATCGCTTATACCTTTCATTATTGCAGCAGCAAGCTTTGATTTCCTCGGATCCCACTGGCTGTATTCATCATTGCCATCCTTGAAGGTCCTCTCATCAAAGAACCTGAATCCAGGAGCAAGGCTCCTTGTAAAAAGCCTTTTTCCGTCTGTGAAGACACCTTTGAATTTGTGATTGTCAAGTCTCATTTTATACATATCTCCATATTTATCTTCTTTCTCTCCTTTCTTTTTTCACGAATTTCCTTTTATCTTTCCTGCCTGACTTTAATTTGGCCTCCACCTGCTTCCTTAGCTTGTCTCCGATGAACTCTCCTTTGCAATAATCCACCTTTGCAGCAATGCTTATCTTGTCTGCAAGCACTCTTGCAATCCTTCCTTTCTCATCCTTGCTGGCCTGAGCCACAAAAGGATGCTCATGGATGAATCCATGCTTAGGCGGCCTTGAGCCTGTCGTCATGTGCCTGAAGAATGCCTCCTCTGCTCCAAGGACCTGCACTGTTGATGAAGGGAACTCTGAAAGCCTCTTCAATGATCCTGCTTTCTCAAGAAGTTTTGCTCCGATCAATGGCCCTGCAACAGCGCTTATGTTAGGGCAGTAATTCTCCATGATCTTGTCAACATACTTTGACTGTATCTCCTTGAATTTGTAGATATCATTCAGCTCTTTTGCAAGAAGGATAATCGGCTTGAGATCATTTCCGCTGACCTCTCCACCCATGCTGTCCTCTTTCTTGAGCCTTATCTCCTTAAGTATCTCTTCCCTTGTCTTTGCTACTACAATCTCTGCAAACTTCTCATGGTCGCTTATTGATTCAGAGAACTCCGGAAGATAGTATGAATACCATTCTCTCAGCCTTTTTGCCATTGTGTTTGATATCTTCTCCATCTCCATGACATTATTTACAGCCTGCACTACAAAAACATCTGTATTGACTGCCTTCCTTATGCCTTCTTTTGTAATCAGCGTGTCTGCTTTCCTAAGGTCTGCAAGGATATCCTTTTTATCCAATGCAGAATAGACTCTTTCGAGTTTTTTCATGTCAATCTCTGACTTTACATCAGAGAATTCTTCTGTCTTAAAGCCTATGAATGAGAACTGGCCTTTCTTGTGCTTTGAGATCATCTTCTTCTCTTGTTCTGTGAACTTTCCTTTTGAGAGAAGGTCTGCATTCTTTATGATATCCTTCTCATTCAGGAAAACCTTGTCTATCAGGAAGAAATTCTGGTTGAACACAAATGTGCCCATGCTGTTCGAATAAAGGAATAAGCTTGCCATATTGTTTTGACCTTTTGTTTGTTTATAAATATTATCTAATATGATGATTTATCATGCCCTCTCTGTTCAGAACGGCCCTTTGAAAGACTTGTCAGGCAGGTCAAGAGGGATTGTCTCTTCCTTGAACTTCGGGACATCTTTCCTGCCGAGCATCTCATAGACTTTCTTTACAACATCTGAATGAAGAGGATAATAATATTTTGTGAGGCCTCTTGTTGTCGGACATGGTATATCTGGCAGCGCAATCCTTTGCGGAGCTGACTTCAATGAGCTGAATGCCTTCTCAGACACTCTTGCAACAACCTCTGCTGAGAATCCAGAGCTGTAATGGTCAGTGTCCAGCACCAGCAACCTTCCAGTCTTCTTCACAGAATCAATTATAATCCGTTCATCAAATGGATTCAGGCATCTTATGTCGATTATCTCTGCAGATATCCCTTGTTTCTCCATGTACTCTGCTGCCTTCAATGCCTCTACATTCATGTAAGATGTCGCTGCTATTGTGATATCCTTCCCTTCTCTTATTTTCCTTCCTTTCCCGATCGGAACTTCATAGGGCTCTTCAGGAACCTCTCCTTCAATGTCATAAAGCCACCTGTGCTCTATGAATATGACCGGATTGTTCTCTTTCATTGCAGCCATGAGCAATCCTTTTGCATCATAAGCAGATGTAGGCATGACAACCTTAAGGCCAGGAATGTGGGCATACAATGCCTGCAGGCTCTGGGAGTGCTGAGGCCCCTGGCCCCATCCTCTTCCTATCAACATCCTTATCACAAGAGGGACTCTTGACTGGCCTCCGAACATATAACTCCATTTTGCAGCATTGTTGATTGTCTGGTCAAGCGCAATCAGGGTGAAATCAACTCTCAGATGCACAATTACCGGCCTCAATCCAGAAAGAGCAGCTCCGATGCAAACGCCTGTCATCGCATTCTCTGATATCGGCATCTCCATGACTCTTTTTTCTCCGAACTTCTCAATGAGGCCCTTTGTTGTGCCGAATGATCCTTTTGGATCAGGAACCCCTTCCCCTATCACGAACACAGAGCTGTCTCTTTCCATTCCCTGCTCAAGAGCTTCTCTTATCGCTTTTGCATAAGTTATTTTTCTTGCCATCTTAGTTTTTTATGATTATGATCTGATCATCATCAATCAACATAAATCAATCAGCATAGACATGTTTTCCAAGATCCTCTTTGTCTGGGAATGGGCTGTCTTTTGCAAACTTTATCGCTTTCTCTATCATAATCTTTGATTCCTCTTCCATTTTCTTTATCTGCTCTTCTGTGATGACCTTATTTTCAATAAGCCTCTTCCTCATCATCTCAAGAGGGCATCTGTTCTTCCATCTCATGAACTCTTTCTCATTGAGCCTGCAGAATTCCTCATCATGCAATGGTCCGCAATGCTCTCTCATCCTGTAAGTGGAATATTCAATGAAAGCAGGCCCCTTTCCCGACCTTATCCCCTGTATGGCTCTCTTTGCAACCTCAAAAACATCCTCTGCGTCATTGCCATCTCCTGTGTAAGTCAGGATCCCATATGATCTCACAAGATCTGTTATCGGCCTTGGCGGCTGCCTTTCTGAAACATGAGTATATACTGCATACTGGTTATTCTCGCACACAAAAAGTATGGGAAGCTTCTTCAGCGCTGCAAAATTTATGCTCTCTGCAAAGACACCTTCATCAGTCGCTCCGTCTCCGAAGAAAACAGCGACAATGCCTTCTTTTTCCTGCAGCTTTCTGCCGAATGCAACTCCAGCTGCAATCGGTATTGTGCCTGCAACAATGGATGTCGATCCCATGAAGTTTGCAGGCAGGTCAATCAGGTGCATTGACCCCCCTCTTCCTTTTGCGCATCCGGTTTTCTTTCCATAGAACTCTGCAATCAATGCATTCATATCTCCACCCTTTGCAAGATAATGCGCATGAGACCTGTGGCTGCCGAACACAGCATCGTTCTTTCCGAGATTTTCGCAGACTCCGACTGGAATAGCTTCCTGGCCAAAGCTAAAATGGCAGGGGCATCTCATCTCCCATTCTGGATAGATGCCTGCAACACTTTCTGCAAACATTCTTGTAAGAAGAAGCTTGCTGAACATAGATACAAGAGTCTTCTTGTCTGTTCTTGTGCATTTATTTTCCATTTTTTATTACCATCCTCTGATATATGACAAATATATGCCTGAATGCGCTTTTTTACATCTATTTTTTCCGATAAATATTTAAATTATGCTTTTTTGTATCCTATTGGGGGTCAATAGCCTATATAAATTTTTTTAAATGGAATTATTGGCAAGTCTACACATTATTTGTATATCCCCCTA
>JAPLZS010000045.1 GCA_026394915.1 Candidatus Woesearchaeota archaeon
CTTGATGACAGGGAAGAATACACTCCTGGCTGGAAATTCCATGACTGGGAGATGAAAGGAATTCCTCTCAGGATTGAGATCGGGCCGAAAGATATTGAGAAAGGCCAGGCAGTCATCGCAAGAAGGGACACTGGCAAGAAAGACTTTGTGAAGCTCAGCGAACTCAAGGAAAAAGTGAAGAAAGCCCTTGATGACATGCAGAATGATCTTTACAACAATGCTTTGAAGATGAGAAAAGACAACACTGTGAAAGCAGAGACTTTCAATGAGCTTGTGAAAGCGATAACTGAAAAGAAGCTTGTCAGGACAAACTGGTGCGAGGGGGCAGAGTGCGAGGAGAGCATAAAGGACAAGACAAGCGGAGCAAAGATTCTCTGCATACCGTTTGACGAGAAGCCTCACGGCAAGTGCGCAGTGTGCGGAAAGCCCTCAAAGCACGAGATATATGTCGCGAAGAGCTACTGAATTGGATTTTGACCGTGAATTTGAGCGAACAAAATAATTTATGGACAGATATTTTAGCAGAACCAAATGATTATTCTAAAATTAAAATGAAAACTGGTTTTAATGAAGCTAATAGGTTATTCCTCATTAAACCACTAACAGATGACAAACAGATAGATTTATAAAGAAATGGCCACAATTTGTATATTAGAGCTGGAAAACAGTTAAAAGGGTTTAAACAGACAATAAATAACAAAAACGGAGACAAGAAAAAGCTTACGATCTCTTAGGATATAAGATTTTTAAGACTTTTTCTTAGTTAATATATAAAATGGAAAATTTCAGAAAATTAGGTATTATAGAACCTATATTAAGAGTAATAAAAGACGAAAAATTTGAAGAGCCGAGCGAGATACAGGAGAAATCTATACCTTTTGTAGTACAGGGAAAAGATGTCATAGCAGAGTCTGCAACAGGCTCTGGAAAGACGCTTGCATTCGGCGCAGGCATAATACAGAACTGTGTCAGGGGAAGAGGCATACAGGCCTTGGTCCTGACCCCTACAAGAGAACTTGCAGAGCAGAACACAATATCATTGAAGAAATTCTCAAGACACTGCCCATTGAACTTTGTTTCAGTCTATGGCGGAGTGTCTATAAATCCTCAGATACATGATCTGAGGATGGCGGATGTGGTTGTAGGAACGCCAGGAAGGATACTTGATCACCTTGAAAGGCGGACAATAGATTTCAGCAGAGTGAAGATACTTGTCCTTGACGAGGCAGACAGGATGTTTGACATGGGTTTCATAGATGATGTAGAGCAGATAATAAGCCAGTGCCCGAGAGAGAGGCAGACATTATTGTTCTCTGCAACAATATCAGATGATATTGTAAGGATATCAAGGAGGTATATGAACAATCCGGAGAGAGTCTCTGCAGAGTCTTATGTCGATCCTGCAAAACTGACCCAATCTTATTATGACGTCGCAGACAACATGAAGTTCTCGCTTCTTGTGCATCTTCTCAAGCATGAGCATGCGGGTCTTGTCATGGTGTTCTGCAACACGCAGAAGACAACTGATTTTGTCGCAAACAATCTCCAGGTCGCAGGCATAAGCGCGCAGGCAATACACGGCGGCCTGTCGCAGGCAAAGAGGAACAGGGTGATGGAGCAGTTCCATGCAAAAAGAGTCTATGTGCTTGTTTGCACAGATGTCGCTGCAAGAGGGCTTGACATAAAAGGAGTCTCTCATGTGTATAATTATGACATTCCTAAGGAAAGCAAGCAGTACATCCACAGGATAGGAAGGACTGC
>JAPLZS010000090.1 GCA_026394915.1 Candidatus Woesearchaeota archaeon
ATCACTGGGCAGCCACAAGCCATTGCCTCTAGAGGAGGCAAACCGAAACCAGTATATTCGATTGGATAGACAAAAAGATCTACTGAATTATAATAGTTGATTAGGTCCTCTTCTGAAACATGTTCTATAAACTTTACATCTTTTTCTATACCCCACTCATATATCAGGTTCATTATCCTTTTTCTTTCAGTTGGACATTTAGATTCACCCACTTTCAATAGCTTTATGTCAGGAAACGACTTTTTTAATTCATAAAATGCCATCAAAAGCGTATGAAAATTCATTCTTGGCGTTTCAGAACCGACATAAAGTATGCTTCTTGAATCTGGATAATGCCTATATTTTGCTCTTTTTTTACCTAGATTTTTAACTTTGAATAGTGAATGATCAATACCCAGGGGGACAACATCAATTTTATCCTTAGGAAAATCCAGATATTTTATAACTTCATTTTTTGTAAACGGAGCATCAACAATAACCCTATAAACTCTGCTTAGCCCTTTTTTTACTAGATAATATCTTATTTTCTCAGAGACTGACATCAATCTATGGTATTTAGGCGGTAAAAAAGCTAAATCGTGTATTGTCACGAGGGTATTAGGTAATCTAACAAAATTTAGAGATAATGCAAGTTGTTGGTTAAGAAGATGAGTTATCTCACCTCCTTTATTTATTTTTGTATAAGGAGTAATAAAATTTAGAATTTGATTAAACCGATTAGGTTTCTTTATCTCAGAAGCATGTTTCAATGCGAAATCAATTTTTCCATGCATAGAGTATATAAGGGATTTTTCATAGCGCGCAAGCCCCCCCATCTTGTTACCTTTGCATTCAGTGATAAGGTTTACCTTCATTATCAATCACTCTTAGAGAGATATATCGACCAAGACTATATATAAATTTTTTGTAACAATTAATAAAAAACCAGAAAATATATAAATGCAATAATAGGCTCTCAATACAATGGAAAACAGATATATTGGGGTCGGCACTCTTAATCTAACTAAAAAAGCAAAAGAATATGTAAACCAAGTTCTAGACTCCAACAGGCTCTCTTACGGCCCTTTCTGCAAAAGGCTTGAGAAAGATTTTGCAAAAATCCATGATTCTAAATTCGCTGTTTTAAGTAATAGTGGGACTTCTTCATTGCAGGTTGCACTACAAGCATTAAAGGAAGTTCATAAATGGGAAGATGGGGATGAGATTATTGTACCTGCAATAACTTTTGTTGCTACATCTAATATTGTGATACATAACCGGATGAAACCTGTATTTGTTGATGTTGAAAAGGAATGTTATGGCATTGATCCTAAGAAAATAGAGTCTGTGATAACTCCGAGAACAAGAGCAATAATGCCCGTTCATCTTTTTGGCATGCCCTGCGACATGAATCCTATAATCAAGATTGCAAAAAAGCACAACTTGAAAATAATTGAGGATTCCTGCGAGACAATGTTCGCCAGATACAAAGGAAAGAGCGTGGGCAACCTTGGAGACATAGGCTGCTTCTCAACATATGTTGCGCATCTTCTCACCGCAGGAGTGGGTGGAATAGCCACAACAAACAACCCAGAATATGCTGTTAAGATGCGATCTCTTGTGAACCATGGAAGAGACTCTATCTATCTCTCGCTTGAAGATGATGATAACAAAAGCGAGAAAGAGCTAAAGGAGATAATATCAAAGAGATTCTCATTTGTTTCTGTTGGCCACAGCTTCAGGATAACAGAGATGGAAGCTGCATTGGGAGTTGCACAACTTGAAGATTGGCAAGAGATGATATCAAAAAGAAAAAAGAATGCCCATTACCTGATTGAAGGGCTTAAAGATCTTGAGAAACACATACAGCTGCCAAGGATAAGGCCAGAAACAGATCACTCTTTTATGTTGTTTCCTATTGTACTGAAATATGAGCAAAAAGAGGAACTTGTCAATTTCCTTGAGAATAAGGGAATAGAAACAAGGGACATGATGCCTATAACCAATCAGCCGGTTTACAAGAGATTGTTCTCTATAAAAGAAGATGATTCTCCTGTTGCAAAATGGATAAACAAAAATGGATTTTATATCGGATGCCATCAAGATTTGACAAAAGAAGATTTAGATTATATCATAAAAGTTTTTCATTCTTTCGTTAAATAGACTTTCTATGCCAGTCCAATATTTCAGACAGAGTTTTATTAAAATCTATTTCTGAATCCCATTTTGTCTCATGTAAAAACTTAAGATTGTTGCCAAATGAGATAATAGTGTCTTCTGGCCTTATTTTGCATGAATCTGCCTTGATGATTATGTCTTTAGTTTTTGATAAACCTATCAAAATTTTCAAGATGTCTTTTATAATGTAACCCTTCCCGCTACACACATTATAAACCTCCCCATCCCTGCACTTCTCAACCATCAGCACATACGCCCTCACAACATCCCTCACATCACTAAAGTCTCTTTTCACATCAAGATTCCCCACCTTGACTACAGGCTCCTGAAGGCCTTTCTCAATCATCGCAATCTGATGGGCAAAATCACTGCATACAAACTGAGGACTCTGGCCAGGCCCAGTGTGATTAAAACTTCTTGAGATCACAATGTGCAGGCCTTTCTTGACATACTCGAGAGCCACCTTCTCCTGCTCAACTCTTGACTTTGCATATGGATTCTCAGGATTCAATGGGTGCTTCTCATCAATCGGAAGGTATTTAGGCTTCCCATAGACCTCTGCAGATGAAACAATCAGTATCTTTGGATTTATACCCTGATTTGTCCTGGCAGAAACAACAGCATCAAGAAGGTTCCTAGTCCCTTCTACATTGACTTTAAAGCAAATCTCAGGGCTTTTCCAGCTCTGGGCCACTGAACTGAAGCCTGCAAGATGGAATATCCAGTCAGGCCTTATTTTTGATATGACTGAGGCTGCCTCATCCTTGTCAGTCACATCAAGATGCACTACCTTGACACCTTTTATAGGGTCCTTCCAGTCTGTAAGATAAGTCCCATAAACCTCATGTTTTCCCTTAAGAAGCTCTTTTGCAAGATAAGGTCCTACAAACCCCTCTATGCCGGTAATCAATGCTTTCATTCTTTAACCTTACATCCATACAATTTATTCTTCAATTCCTTGAGATCTGATTCAACCATCTCTTTTACAAGCTCTTTGAACATGATCTTTGGCTTCCAGCCAAGCTCTTTCCTTGCTTTTGAAGAATCTCCAAGAAGAACATCAACTTCTGCTGGCCTGTAATAAGAAGGATCTATCTTCACAACTATCTCGCCAGTATCCACTCTA
>JAPLZS010000185.1 GCA_026394915.1 Candidatus Woesearchaeota archaeon
CATGCTTTGAAAATGAAGAATAACCCATTGCAGGAGAGACTTTTTTGTCCTCATCTTTCCTATACATTTCGCAGAGCCAGCCTCGCTCATCTTTCATTGGATTGAGCTTCTTTATGATTACACCTTCTATGCTAATATCATTTCTTTCCATATTGCCCCCAGATAGCGAAGAATAATCAGCTATATAAATATTTGCCAGGCAAAATCAGTAAAAGAAGTACGCCAGTGTGGCCAAGGATATGACTGCTTCAAATGCCCATATCAGAAGAACAACCTCATATTCATACGCCTTTCCCTTTATAGCCCTTATTATGTCTATCACAATATGTTCTATACCATAATATCTGCTGTACGGCCTTTGAAGAGTCCCTTCACTCATCACTTTTGCAAAGCTCTCCTTCTGCATCCTGCCTCTTGCTTTCAACAAAAATTCTATAAAATAAGGTATGAAAAGTATGACTGCATATTTCTCGACATTGCCCAGTATGGCGACTATTGCAATCAATGTGCCAACAGAATAAGTCAAAGTGTCTCCTGGGAAAACGCTTGCAGGATAGAAATTGAAGACAAGGAAAGCAAGAAGTGCAGTCACCATGCACAATGCCATGACGGCAACCCATCCAGAGCCAGTCACCCATGACAGATAGCCCAACACAGAAAGGATCATTATCCCCATTCCTGCTTCCAATCCATTATACCCTGCAATCATGTTGAAGCCGTTTGATGCACCTATGATTCCTAGGGGAACAATCATCAAAGCATACAGTATGCCTAAGTTCATCTGCCCTAATATCGGAAAAGTCATTGTAGAATGTCCTGCATTTATCACCATTATTGGAAATGTTATTGCAATTGTAAGGATGACTTTCTGATACTGTCTTATCCCTATTTTCCATCCTAAGATGTCATCTGTGAAACCAAGGATTGTGGCTATGAGCACAGAGCAGATTGTTGCAAAGATGAACAGAGGGTAATGATTATTCCCTTTGATAAGGACATCAACAGCTGTGTAAAACAACACTCCTATGAGAAAACCACTTATCACACAGAGGCCGCCGAGCTCTGCAGCATCTTTTTCTGGCCTGTGCATGTCTTTTGCAGTAAGGCCATGATGCCTGGCTCTCCTTATCCAGTAGGGGGTTATTATCAAGGTCGCTATGAAGCTTAGAATAATGCTTGATATGGTCAATATAGTTACCATAACTTGCTGTAATAACTCCCTGTTTTTAAGGTTTTTGAGTTAAATTTATATAAAAAGTATTCTCTCTGGGTTTGGGGGATATATGAAGACTGCATTGATAACAGGAGTTACTGGCCAGGATGGATCTTATCTAGCTGAATTGCTGCTTGACAAAGGATACAAAGTGTATGGCATTGTAAGAAGAGCATCCACTCTGAACCGAGTTAGGATAGATCATATCCATTCTAATCCTGATTTTAAGCTAATCTATGGCGATCTTTGCGATTCAAGCTCAATAAACAACACATTGAGGAAAGTCATGCCAAATGAGGTCTATAATCTTGCTGCGCAGAGCCATGTCAAGATAAGCTTTGAGATACCTGAATACACAGCAGAGGCAACAGGTGTCGGTGTTGTAAGGCTTTTGGAAGCGATAAAGACAGTTCAGGATGAGACAGGAAAGAAGATAAAGTTCTACCAGGCATCTTCATCAGAGCTATTTGGAAAGGTTGTTGAGACTCCGCAGAAAGAGACAACTCCGTTCTATCCAAGAAGCCCTTATGGCATCGCAAAGCTCTATGCTTTCTGGATAACCAAGAATTATAGGGAAAGCTATGGCATGTTTGCATGCAATGGAATATTATTCAATCATGAGAGCCCAAGAAGAGGAGAGAATTTTGTGACTAAGAAGATAACAATGGGTGTCGCAAGGATAAAATATGGATTGGATAAGGATATCTCTCTCGGCAATCTTGATGCAAAGAGAGACTGGGGCCACGCAAAAGATTATATCGAGGCAATGTGGCTGATGCTGCAGAAGGAAAAGCCAGAAGATTATGTCATCTCTACTGGTGAAAATCATTCTGTAAGGGAATTTGTGG
>JAPLZS010000153.1 GCA_026394915.1 Candidatus Woesearchaeota archaeon
ATCTCTTTCTTTAACATTATGAGCATAGAAATATTGTGTTGAAGCGTTTCCTTGTCATCTCCTTTCCTCAGCACTCCTGCTTCGATAAGGCCATTTATCCTCTTCTCTCTTCCTCTTGATTGCTCTACAAAGAAGAATGCATAAGTATAAGGCCTCCATAAACTATCATTATCCTGCTTGAGTGCGAGTTCTCTTTCTTCAGGAAGGACAATCATATCAAGAAGCTCTTCAAGAGAGAATTCATAGCCTAAAGCCTCATTCATGGCCCTCTTAAGCATTATTTCCTGCTCGTCACCAAAGACCTTCAGTTTGCTTGATCTTATCACATCATTTATCTGTTCAATCTGCCCTAAAGTAAGTGTCATAATCATAGTTTATCCCATATAATTCAGAACCCCTTTTTATATGATATCTTTATATAAGATAAATGAAAGATATATAAATGTTCTCTTGACAAAAAAAATTTTGTGAGATTTTCTCACCCATCCCGAGCATAACAGAACAGAGCCCTGCCCTGCGAATGATCTTATCTATAAACAGCCTCAATTCTATTTCAGTTCTTTCCAACCTAAGATAAGAAGCACCAGTGCAATGGAATAAAAGCAGAATGCATAGATTATGTTCCTTTCCTTTAACATAACATAAGACGAAAATGTGCCCAATGTGCCAAGCCCAAGCAAGACAGCAGCGATCATCCCTCCGTGCCTGTTCCTCCTTATCAAGGAGACTCCTGTGAATATGAGGAGCAGAGTGAGAACAGCAATGCCTATCATCACTAATATCTCAAGGCTGCCAAACCCTTTTGAATATATATACATTCCTGCAAGGCTGAGGAAAGCGAATGCTCCCAAGATGATCAGTATCACTCCGTCGATTACTAGGAATATCTTCTTATAGATGGGCTTTAGACTGGATTCCTGCCTGGAGCTTATCTTTGGTTTAAGCTTTGTTCTTGATTTTGACTTTGATTTTTGTCTGATGATGTCACCCTTTATCGCTATTATATGCTTGTTATACATACAAACTCTTTCATTATATAAATATTGCTCTGGAAACATTTAAATATCAACTCTTACTATGTAATCAGATGGTAATGGGTTTTAATGAGTTCATAGCTGAAGTTCTTGAATTTAATCCAAAAGCAGATAAAGAGCTCATAAAAAAAGCGTTTGAGTTCTCAGAATCAGCGCATAAGGAGCACAAGAGAGAGTCCGGAGATCCTTATTTCATCCATCCTCTTGAGACAGCAAGGATACTGATAAAGCTCAGCGCAGACTCTGCCACAATATGCGCTGCGCTGCTACATGACTGCATAGAGGAGGGATGCTCGACAGTCGAGGAGATAAAGAAGATATTCGGCGCAGAGATCGCGTCCATTGTGGAAGGCCTCACAAAGATACAGGGCATACAGTTCGAGTCAAAGGAAGATTACAAGGCAGAGAACCTCAGGAAAATGCTTCTTGCTACGACAAAAGACATAAGGGTCATGCTCATAAAGCTTGCGGACAGGCTGCACAACATGAGGACCCTGAAATATTTCAGGGAAGACAAGCAGAAGAGGATCGCAAAAGAGACTCTTGAGATATTCGCGCCAATCGCCCACAAGCTGGGCATGAATGCAATGAAGGGCGAGCTTGAGGATCTTTCTTTGAAATATCTTGAGCCAGAAGCGTATTCTATGCTAAGGAAAAGGATCGCCTCCAACAGGAGAGAGAGGGAAGAAAGGACAAAGGCATTCATAAAACACATAAAAGACGGGCTTAATGAAAGGGGGATTGAGGCAGTTGTCGAGGGAAGAGCGAAGTATTTCTATTCCATCTATCAGAAGATGAAGAAAGAGGGCAAGGATTTCAACGAGATCTACGACCTCATCGCAATAAGGATAATAACAAAGACAGTCCCTGAGTGCTATGCTGCAATAGGCATTGTGCATGATCTTTTCAAGCCGATCCCAGGAAGATTCAAGGATTATATCTCTGTACCGAAGACTAATGGCTACCAGTCATTGCACACTTCTGTGTTAGGAGAGCATGGAAGGATAATAGAGATACAGATAAGGACGCAGGAGATGCACCACATTGCAGAGGAAGGCGTTGCAGCGCACTGGAGATACAAAGGCACAGAGAAAGACAAGAAATTCGACAGGAGGATAAGATGGATAAAGCAGCTCCTTGACTGGAAGATGGATTCCAAGACGACAAAAGACTTCATTGAGGACCTGAAGATAGATCTTTTTGAGAATGAGATAATAGTCTTCACGCCGAAAGGCGACCCCATATCACTGCCAGAAGGATCCACTCCTGTTGATTTTGCCTATGAAGTCCATACAAACATAGGTCTTCACTGCTCAAAAGCAGAAGTCAACGGCGTCATAGTGCCTCTTGATTACAAGCTCAGGAATGGGGACATCGTTTATATTGTCACGAGAGACAATGCAAAGCCTTCAAGGAACTGGCTTAGTTTTGTGAAGACGCCTAAAGCAAAGAGCAAGATAAGATCTGAGTTAGGGATAAGCCCTGATATGAGGGTGGAAGAGTCTGCAGGAGAGAAGAAAGATGCTGCTGCCGGCAGCATAGAGATACTCAGCAAAAAAGCCCCCCTTAAATTCTCAAAATGCTGCAGTCCGAAGCATGGGGATCCTGTAATAGCATTCTATACGAAAGACGGCAAGATAACTGTGCATAACAAGGATTGCAAAAGCCTTCATGACCTTGCCGGAAACAAGACAGCTGATGTCAGATGGAAGGAGAAGGAGAGGGAGTCAAAGAGGCTGAGGATAGTGGTGAGAGACAGCGTAGGCGTCCTTGCAGGGATACTTGATATAATCGCAAAGGCAGGCATAAGCATACACTCCATCTATACGAGAGCAAAGAAAGACAAGGTCGTTGTGACGATAAACATGGCCACGATGGATGATGATGCTGTGAAAAGCGTGATAAAAGCGATAAGATCGATAAAAGATGTGCTTGACATCAGGGAGACATCAGGCATGCCTGACTCTGAACGTTAATTTTATAAACAGGCGGATTCATCAGCATCATATACCAGGAACAGTTTATGGAGATTTTTGGGATATTGATAGCATAAACAGATCATCAACAGGGGTTGTGGTAAATTTGATAAAAAACCAGAAGTACAAGGCAAAGAGCGCAATGCTCAGCAGGAAGCCGAGAACAAATGAATCAGATGAGTTCAAGACAGCAGTGATCGCGCTTTTCGAAGTGAATAATCCTCACAAGACAGGCGACGAGCCCACAAGGATACTTGAGTTCCCAAACATGGAGAAGGTCAGGGTGAGGAACATGAATCTCTCATTCTATCTTGAGGGGAATGATATGGTCATAAATGACCTTAAATCAATAACCATTGAGATTGACGAAGACGCAAGGAAAATAGTGCTAAAAGCAGAGCAGGAGCAGGTAGAGTCAAGGAAAGAATCTAAGAGGCCTGCAAAGAAAAAAAAGTGAATCTTGTTCTAAACTTATAAATTCTATTTTATACTGCCCATCAAAAGTATAAACATCCAAGCTTTTTATTGATGGTATATGCAGTCCATAAAGTTCATATAATTTCTAATTACAGAGTAGTAACATTTATATAGGTTTGATATGTTCTTGGATTTATGTCAGAATCAAGATCTCTTGAGCAGATACTTAATGATAAGATTGCTTACTTGCAAGAACAATACCAGCAGGATGGCTCACTGCAAAAAAAGCATATGGCAGGTCGTTTTCGCGAGTGTTATGACAGGCACTATGAATCAGCCGTTGAAAAATTTAAAGAGTTATATGGAGAAAATGCTATTCCGGTACTTATCGGAAAACATTTTTCATGGACACTCATCAAAAAAGCTGCAGAATATGGTTCAGATGTCAGCTATTATGCAGGCTTGCTCCCGGCTAATAACCCTCAACAGCCAAGTGATGAGTTCATAAAAGAATGGGGTGATATGTTAAGTGATATGGAAAAAGAGCTGGACACAATCGCAATAAAACTAAAAGGAGAGTATGGTCCAAAAGATTATATTGCTTGGATTCATGAACAATCTGCATCAAAACAACCCAAAGGAACAGTACATGTTTCTATTTATGGCCCAAAAGAGATCAATGAAGCAGGTGATTTTGATGATTTATTTGAATTAACTTGCAAATACATTGCTAATTTGTAAATAGAATATTAAATCGGGCTTATGAAAAAATTATCGCGGCCCTGCAGAACCCCTTCCACAGGGCCATTTCTCTAAAAAAATATGAAAATATGATTTTGGCTTCAGGACGACTCTTCCATGCTCTCTAGATGCATCATGAGCCCTTCTTCAGACAGCTCATCAAAGAATTCATCGTTCTCAAGCTGTATCAGTCTGATCTTTTTCATGAACTCACCCCTTGTTTTGCTGCGCATATCCAATCCAATGCTGATTATTTTCCCAACATTACTATATCCTATAGAAACATTTATTAATATATACTTTATCTATATATTATATATATCGCATAATAAATATATACCTATCCGGAAAAATAACAGATATCGCGCAGGGGTGTGATATATGGAAACAAGGAAAATAATATCTTTCGGCAATTCTTCTTATGTAGTCTCTCTTCCGAAAGACTGGGTTGTGGACAACAAGCTCAAGAAAGGAGACTCAATAAACATGGAGAACAGAGACGGCTCCATAGTCATAAACACATTGGAGAACAGCGAGAGAAAGATAGAGCCGAAGCCCATTGTCATCGAGATAGAAGGCAAGGGGATGGACATGATAAAGACAGAGATAATCTCCGCTTACCTGAATAATTATGACATAATAGAGGTCAAGGGAAAGCTGTAGAGCGATTTGGCCGCAAGTATAAAGCTGATACTCAGGAACCTGACAGGGATCGAGATAATCCAGCAGGACTCTGAGAGGATAATCGCAAAGGATCTCCTCAACATAAATGAGATCTCCATAGAGACCCTGATAAGGAGGATGGACAACATAACAAGATCCATGCTGACTGACTCCATCTCATGCCTTAGGAAAGACATTTACGAGGAGATATACGAGAGGGATATGGAAGTGAACAGGCTTCTGTATCTTGCTTACAGGGTGATA
>JAPLZS010000054.1 GCA_026394915.1 Candidatus Woesearchaeota archaeon
CTCCTTTTTGCAATGATGGGAATTGCACTTTATCTTATCTGGAAAAGGGGTTTCAAGCAGAGAAAGAACCAGGTTGCGCTTGGTTTCTTTGCAGCGCAATTCTTCCTTAATGTATTATGGTCAGCGCTTTTCTTCGGCCTAAGGTCTCCTTTGTATGGCCTGACAGAGATATTCTTCTTATGGGCAGCGATATTCGGAACAATAATCAGCTTTTACAGGGTTGACAGGAATGCAGCATATCTCCTGATCCCATATATACTCTGGGTAAGCTTTGCTGCTGTGCTGAACCTGTCCATATTCCTGCTGAATTGATGCAAAAAACACTAATTCCAAAGATTTATATACCTCTTTTTCTTGCGTATTCAGCCATGATGCTATATATGGAGGGCTAAAAATGATACATGAAAAGATTAGAAAGACGCTTTTGAGCGAGAAAGACCCATTCACAGACATATTTGGCCAGGAAGATGTCAAGAAAGGCCTGAAGTCAGCATTGTACATGGGCAGGAACCTGATAGTTGTGGGCCCGGCTGGAGTCGGAAAGACTACTCTTGCAAAGAATATTGTCAGGCTCCTGCCAGGCAGTGCAGGCAGCGGCAACGGCAAATTTGTCAGGGTGCAGGGATCTCCTGACCTGACTGTTGAAGACCTTATGGGAGACATTGATCCTGTCAAGGCCCTTAAGTTCGGGCCGATGAGCAAAGAGGCTTTCACTCCAGGAAAGATATTCAAGGCAGACAAAGGGATCTTATTCTTCGACGAGCTCAACAGATGCCCTGAAAAGCTGCAGAACGCCATGCTGCAAGCATTGGAAGAAAGAAAAGTGACTCTTGGAAGCTATGATGTTGACTTTGAAGCTGATTTTATCTTCATCGCAACAATGAATCCAGAGGATTCAAGCACTGAAAAACTGAGCGATGTGCTGCTTGACAGGTTTGATGTCCTGTATATGAGCTATCCAGACACTCTGGAGATAGAGAAACAGATTGTCAAGATGAAAGGAAAGAAACTGGATGTTGCTTTTGATGATAAGCTCATTGAATTCAGCATATTGTTTGTCAGGCTCCTGAGAGAGAACAAGGATCTTGAGAAAAAGCCGGGAGTCAGGGCAACATTGGGCCTTTATGAACGGGCGCAGTCAAACTGCCTTCTCAGTGCAAGAAAGAGGGTTGAGATGAAGGACATCGAGGATGCGATAGTCTCTGTGATAAGCCACAGGATAAAGCTTAAGCCATCAATACAATACCTCAAATCGCCTGAGGATTTTGTAAAGGAAGAATTGAAGAAGTTCCTGAAAGACCAGAAGATGAAAGGCTTCCAGGAGCACACTCAGGAGAAAGGCGATTTGGCGTAGCGACAGGAAGGATATATCTGACACAGAAAAAGCAGAAGAAAGACAGGGAAAGCTGAGCAGGCAGAGCGAGGAAGACAAGCTCATGCACTCTGTGCTTGACGGGGACAAGGAGACTGTCAATAAAGGAAAGATGATCGAATCAGCTCTTGACATGGGCATAAATTCTTTCACACCTGACCTTATGATGGAGCAGATGGTCAGGAATTACAAGCTTGCAGAACAGCTTTATGGCCAGACAATAATAAGGGAGCTGTTTGGAGAGGATGCTGACTACATTGAGAAGAACATAAGCATTCCGGAGTTCCATAAGATTTTAATGAACAGATTAAAGGAAAGATTGAAAGGCCTTTCTGATGACGGAATCATTGATAAGAAATTCAACATAACAGAGAAAGGGATTGAGCTTGCCTCATTGGTCATGTACAGCGAAGAGCTTGACAACATTGTGCCGAAAGGCATAACAGGAGAGAGGATAAACAAGAAAGTCTCGCACTATGGATCTAAAGAGGATGTGAAGCAGTACAAGAGAGGAGACAGGTACAAGGACATTGCGATAAAGAGAAGCCTGAAGACAGCAATAAGGAGAGGCCACACAGAGCTTTCAACAGATGATCTAAGTACATTTGAGAGGGAAAGCAAAGGCCAGTGC
>JAPLZS010000060.1 GCA_026394915.1 Candidatus Woesearchaeota archaeon
ATAATAGCCTATCTGGCACTCTTCCTTGTTCTTGCCGAGCATATAAAATATATGAGAAAGATAGCATTTCTTGTTGCTTTCCTTTTTCTGCCAGCCCTTGAACTCCTTGCTCTTGTGCAGCTGGTCAAGGATCTTCTTTGTTTCCATCAGAGAAAAAGAAAGAAAACAGTTTTAAAAGGTTTGCGGTTCGATTTCAGCATACATGCAAAACCCGCAATATTTTTATATATGCCCCTAAACTCATAAGCCAGGGGTGCTAAATGGACATAATTGCAGACCTGCACATACACAGCAGGTATTCAAGGGCAACTGGAAAAGACCTTAATCTGCAGAATCTTGAGAGATATGCTCTCATCAAAGGAGTTGATCTTCTTGGAACCGGCGATTTCACGCATCCTAAATGGATTGATGAGATAAAAGAGAATCTTACAGAGGATGACACAGGCATACTCAGGTCAAAGAACGGCTACCCATTTGTGCTTCAGAGCGAGCTTTCTCTGATATATTCACAGGAAGGCAAGGGAAGAAGGGTTCATCTTGTGCTTCTTGCCCCTAACCTAGGTGTTGTCAGGCAGATAACAGATTATCTTCTCACAAAAGGAAGGATTGATTATGACGGAAGGCCGATCTTCGGCATCCCATGCCCTGAATTCACAGAATCCATAAAGAAGATAAGCAATGACATTGAGATCATACCTGCGCATGTCTGGACTCCATGGTTCGGCCTGTTCGGATCAAACGGTGGATTTGATTCTGTAGAAGAGGCTTTCAAAGATCAGGCAAAGCACATATTTGCATTAGAGACAGGATTAAGCTCTGATCCTCCCATGAACTGGAGGCTTTCAAAGCTTGATAGGTTTTCATTAGTCTCGACTTCTGACCTTCATTCATACTGGCCATGGAGGATAGGAAGGGAGGCTACAATATTTGACATGGACC
The DNA here is from genome assembly GCA_026394915.1 of Candidatus Woesearchaeota archaeon. Lineage (GTDB taxonomy): Archaea > Nanobdellota > Nanobdellia > Woesearchaeales > UBA12501 > WJJV01. The sequence continues at coordinate 940 of JAPLZS010000060.1, forward strand.
TTACATATGACAATATAATAAAGGCACTAAGGACAAAAGAAGGATTGGGAGGGACAATAGAAGTGGACCCCAATTATGGAAAATATCATTTTACCGGCCATAGGAACTGCAATGTCTGCCTTGATCCAAAGAGATCAAGGGACTTGAAGGATATCTGCCCGGTGTGCGGAAAGAAGATGACTGTAGGCGTTCTTGAGAGGGTTGATGAGCTTGCTGACAGGCCAGAAGGATATAGGCCAAAGAACTCAAAGCCATTCAAGAGCCTCATACCCTTGTCTGAGATTCTCTCAAAGCTATTGGGCAAGGCAGTCGCCACAAATGCTGTATGGAAAGAGTACAATAACCTCATCTCTCATTTCAAATCAGAATTCAACATAATGCTCAATGTCCCTGAGGAAGAGATCGCAAAAGCGTCAAATACCAAGATCGCAGAGATGATAATCAGGAACAGGGAAGGGAGAGTCGAGATACATCCTGGATATGACGGAGAGTACGGCATACCTATATTCTCTGATGAAGACAGAAAAACCATCAAGAAATCAGATGTAAGAGTGATGCAGAAGCAGACTTCTATAGGCGACTTCTGAACAATCAAAAATAATTGATATTGATTCTTTTCATATACTCTCTTTCATATATCAATCATACCTGTTTACATATGATATTAGAAATAAATCATGCATTGAATGAAATAAAAAATAAAAGAAAACTGAATAAAAAACGCCCCTAAGGGCAAAAAATTTATCTTCTCTTCTTCTTTGCTTTCTTTGCTTTCTTTTTTGCCAAAATTTTCACCTCTTGTTTTTGCCGTCAAGAAAATTTTTTGATTTTCTTGAAAACAAACTTATAGCTTAGATAATACATTTTCGTTTATAAATGTTTCTGTTATTTGAGTGTTTTGCTGAAAAATGAAAAACAAGAATGATTCCTGATGGTCACTAAAAAATTTCCAGAAAATGTTCTTATCCATTTCCTGATGCAAAAAATAAGATGCAGGAAAAAAGAATGAAGAACACCACAGAGCTACGCAGAAATGAGTAGCAAGTATTAAATAAATGGGAAAGCAGGACAATACGGGGATAAAATGAAGAAGATTGGAATAGCAGACACGATGTTTTCAAGATTTGACATGGGAAATCTTGCGATAAGCACGATAAAAGATTCAGGGGAGAGCATAAAGACAGAGAGGTACACTGTTCCTGGAGTCAAGGACCTTCCTGTTGCATGCAAAATCCTGTTTGAGGACCATGGCTGCGACATCGTGATGGCATTGGGAATGCCAGGTCCGAAGCAGATTGACAAGCAGTGCGCCCATGAGGCGACGATTGGACTGATGAATGTCCAGCTTGAGAAGAAGAAGCACATAATCGAGGTCTTTGTTCACATCGACGAGGCAGAGAATGAAAGGAAGCTTACAGAGATTGTGAAGGACAGGACGATCAAGCATGCAAGGAATGCGATCGCATTATTGAAGGGGAAGACAGAGCTGACAAGATTCGCAGGACAGGGGATAAGGCAGGGCGGAGAGAATGCAGGGCCGCTTGTCCATATATATTGACTGAGAGAATATAAAATAAGCATGCATACTCATAAATAACATAATAATTATGGGGGATTGAGAAAATGAATGAGAAATTAGGTATTGTGGTGTCTGACTTCAATGCAGACATAACCCATCTGATGGCAAAGATTGCAGAAGAGCATGCATCTTTCCTTGGAGCAAAAGTTATAAAAACATCAAGGGTTCCAGGAGCATTTGACATGCCTCTTGCGATAAAGAGATTGCTTGAGAACAAGGAGATAAACGGCGTTGTCACTTTGGGTGCAGTGATTGAGGGAGACACGGATCATGACAGCATTGTTGCGCAGAACGCAGCAAGGAAGATGGCAGACCTCTCTTTGCAATTCGATAAGCCGGTCACTCTTGGGGTTACAGGACCAAAGATAACGCATGCAGGCGCAGTCGACAGGATAGACGAGTATGCGAAAAGATCTGTTGAGTCCTGCCTGAAGATGATAAGAAGGGCATGATAAAATGAAAAAAGAGGAAGATAAGTATGTGAATGTAAAGGCACTGGTTCAAAAAGATAATTTTGGAGGCTTATTGAAAATGTCTGGAGTTTGTTTTGATATCACTGAAATGAAAAGAGGTGCAGAACAGGTAATGTTTGATTTGAATGAAGAATTATTGCGTTCAAATAATGAACTGGAACAGTATGCATATGTTGCATCACATGATCTTCAGGAGCCATTGCGTATGATATCAAACAATGGAGCCATGTTGCCATTATGGCAGGACAGGCCCCTGTACAAAAGAGATAATCAATTCAGGGATAAAAGAAGTCTATGCTGCCATGATAGACCCTAACCCAAAGAATAACGGCAAAGGCGCAAGAGAGCTGAACAAAGCAGGAATATCTGTCAACATAGGCCTGATTGAGAATGAAGCGAGAAAGATGAACGAGTCATTCATCAAATTTGTCACAAAAAGAAAGCCGTTTGTGATAATGAAGACTGCAATAAGCCTTGACGGAAAGACAGCGACAAGGACAGGCCAGTCAAAATGGATCTCATCAGAGGAGAGCAGGCATTATGTGCATGAGCTCAGGAACAAGGTCGATGCAGTCATTGTAGGAGTGAATACTGTGCTTTACGACAATCCAAGCCTCATGACAAAGATCCCAGGCGGAAAGGATCCATTGAGGATAATACTTGACAGCACTCTGAAGATACCATTGAATGCAAGGATACTTGCAGACAAGAATGCTATAATTGCAACAACACCTAAATATGACAGGGAAAAGAAGATTGCGCTTGAAAGAGAGGGGACTGGCGTCATTGTTGTGAAGAGCAATACTGAAAAGGTTGATTTGAAGGAATTGATGAATGAGCTCAGCATAAGAGGCATAACTCATATAATGATAGAAGGCGGCTCTGAGGTGAATGCATCTGCTCTTGAGGCAGGCATAGTTGACAAGCTGATTTATTTCATTGCCCCTAAGATAATCGGCGGAGTGGATGCAAAGCCGGCAATCGGAGGAAAAGGGATCAAGGACATGAGTGATGTAATGAACCTGAAGAATGTGGAGATAAAGCAGCTCGGGCCTGACATTGTGATGGAGGGCTACTTATGACTGGGAATCTTGAGAAAGGAGAGGAAGTCAGATTTCCGACTGCTTTTGGTGAATTTAAACTAATACCCTACTCAGAAAGTGAGACTGATAAATGCCATCTTGCCCTTATCATGGGCAATCCAAAAGAGAATCCTATTGTGAGGATACACTCAGAATGCCTGACAGGCGATGTGTTCTGCTCTTCAAGATGCGACTGCGGAGACCAGATAAACAAGGCAATGGACATCATATCAAAAGAAGGATCTGGAGTCATAATCTACCTGAGGCAGGAGGGAAGAGGGATCGGCCTCCTCAACAAGCTGAAAGCATATGCTTTGCAGGACAAAGGCCTTGACACAGTCGAGGCAAATATCAAATTAGGTTTTGAAGCAGACCAGAGAACATATGGAGCAGCTGTATACATACTAAAAGACCTTGGCCTGAAAAAGATAAGGCTTCTTACAAACAATCCAGACAAGGTAAAAGGGCTGAAAGGAGAGATTGAAGTTACTGAGAGGATACCTCTGAAAGGAGAGGTAAATGGCCACAACAAAAGATACCTTGCCACAAAGAAAGAGAAGATGGGGCATGAGTTCTAGAGTCTTACAATTTAAGATTAGGTGTCCTGTCTAAACTTTAATCATTGGGCCTTATCCACCAATGCTTTTCTAGCGTTTATGTCTGACAT
>JAPLZS010000052.1 GCA_026394915.1 Candidatus Woesearchaeota archaeon
TTTTAGAAAGATCCAATTATATATAAAACTTACTACTTTAGAATAAATACAGATCTATCTTATCTTCCCTGTCTGCCACATCCTGATTATGTCCTTTGCCATCCTTTTTGAGTCAGGCAGGCCTCCCTTCATTATGATGTTCTTCTTCTTCGCAATGGCCTCTATTGTCTCGAACGTGTCTTCTCCTTTCTCCACTCCGAAGAACTTTTCCACTTTTCCGTCCAATGCCTCGATCAGGTCAACAGCAGCAGCCTCTGGATCACCGAATTTCTCTGCATCTATCGCTCCTATCACAGTCATCTCAACTCCGCCTTTCTTTTTGTATGGAAATACTCCCGGGGTGTCAAGCATCATGATCTTCTTTGATATCCTCAGTTTCTGCACGCCCCTTGTGTACCCGCTTACAGGGCTTGTAGGCGCACTCTTCCTCCCTTTCAATGCATTTATCAGCGTCGATTTCCCTGTGTTAGGGAGGCCGACAACACCCACTGTGACTTCTCTTCCTTTTGCGACCTGATTTATCCTTTTTATCAGCGCTGTCGTCCTGAAATGATTCTTTGCGCTTATCTTCATTGAGTTAGGAAGCCTTATCTTCTTGAGCTCTTCCTTAGAGATAAGATCACATTTGTTTATCACTAAGATATGCCTTTTCTGGAACTTTTTCATCTTTCCAAAGATCTCTTTGTTTATGCTGCTATTAACATCCCTTGCATCAAGCACCATAACAACTGAAAATAAGAAAAACCTATTCCTTCTTCGCAGCGAGCTTTATGTCTCCGCTCTTTATTGTCTTCCTTCCTGCGTGAGCTGCAAGCCTTATCGCATCAATTGCGATTGCCTCTGCCTTTTCCTCTACGACTTCCTTCAAGGCTATCTTTGCCTTGTCAGACACCCTGTCTGCCCCTGCCTGCTTGAGTATCTTCTCCATTGCTGCCAATGGGAGTAATTTTTTGCTTGTATTGGTCATTATTTCACCGCCAAATATTATATCATTATTCTTAAAAGACTTATTTATAAATATTTTGTTTTTATACGCTTGAAATGGACGTTTTTTGACTAAAAAGCCGGTTTTCTGCCATTTTAGGCTGAAATAAGGCCTTTTTGCACTGGCCACTAGACATCTTTGGGGAATAACTATTTAAGAGAAAACCTCTTACTTTTTTATATGTCTAAAAAGAGCAAGGGAATTGGGGCTGAACGTGAACTTTTACACAAGTTCTGGGCAAACGGGTTCATAGCAATGAGAGCTCCTGCATCTGGAGCGATAAAATATCCAAGCCCTGACCTTCTTGTGGGAAATGCGCTGCGCAAGATGGCCATAGAGTGCAAGACAACGAATTCTGAGAAACAGTACATATCAGCTGACCAGATAGGCCAGCTGAAGAAGTTTTCTGAGATATTCGGAGCAGAGCCATGGGTTGCTGTACGCTTTAACATGACTCTGTTTGACACAGAGGGCTGGTATTTTATCAGCATGGATGATCTCAAGGAGACTGAAGGGAAGAATTATGTTGTTTCTTTGTCTCTGGCCAAGGCCAGAGGCATGCTGTTCGAGGAAGTGATAAGATAATTCTACGGAAAGTTTATGGACAAGAACAGAAACATTTATATACAAGTTATTCATACTTATATGAATAAATATGAACATAAATAAAAAGGACATCATCGCAATAAATATGGAGGTCGGCGAGAGCGGAGAATTGCAGAATCCAAGCTCTCTTGAGTTTGCATTGAGCATAATAAAACATCAGAAAAGCTGGCTTTATGAGCTCAGCTATCTTGCGAGAAGCATGCTTGTCGATCACGCTTTCATTGACGGCAACAAGAGGACTTCGCTGGCGCTTATACTATTATATTTTGATGACAACGATGTGGAATGTGACAAGCAAAGAATTGTTAAGGCGATTCATAAGATATCAAAACAGAATTTTAAAGACATAAACAAGATAATGAGGTTGATCAAGAATGGCATCAGTTGTTGAGAAAGCAAAGAAGATAATAAACGAGAACCAGGATCTTTTCTCAACGCTTGAAGAGCTTGACAGGACAGGCAAACTGAGAAAAGCTAAATACAAGGAAAGGGCCACCTTCACAGTAGATGAGGACCTCATGAACAGGTTCAGGTCTTACTGCAGGAAGAACAGCATGAACATGTCAAAGGTTGTAGAGGATACGATAAAGAAGTTCTTGAAAGAGAAGTAGAAGCCAGAAGCCTTCCGGTTTAAAACAGAAACGCATAAAAAGCGATGAAAGAGTGATTCTGAATGAGAATAAAAGACATATCACCTGAGAACAGGCCGCGCGAACGATTCTTCAGAGAAGGAGCATCTGTATTGAGTGATGCTGAACTGCTGGCCTTGATCCTGCAGAAAGGGACTAAAGAGGAGAATGTGGTTGATGTCAGCAATAGACTGATTGCTAAGTATGGTGTTGATAAGCTTTCTTCTTTGTCTTTGGTTGAGTTAATGTCAGTAAAGGGCATTGGAATGGCCAAAGCAATGCAGATCAAGAATCAGCCAGTCAGAAGACGTGGGGGGACGGGACGGGACTCTCAGTTAATCCTTTTCTTTATTGCTGCTTATCCTTTTTTTCAGTTCATCATATTCTCTCATAAAAAGCTTTATCGTAGGCTTTAGATCATGATCTTTTTCATAAGCCTGCAAAGAGGCATAATACTCTGCTCGGTTCTTCATATCAATATTCATAGGCGGAAGATTGTGCTTTATCAGGATATTGTTCAGCAGGATCCTTCCAACCCTGCCGTTTCCGTCCCTGAACGGATGGATGTTTTCAAATTGGTTGTGGACGACTGCGCCAAGTATCAATCCAGGGTACTTATTTTTGTTCTCTTTGTACCCCATCTCCAGTTCATGCAGAAGATGGGCTATCCTTGCCTGGGGTGATCCTTCATGGACAATATTTTTCCTGCTATCCATCACAACAACCTCTTCTCCTTTCTTTCTCAGTTTTCCTGCAAAAGATTTTGAGTTATTGAATACTATCTTGTGTATCTTCTTAATGAGGTCTAAGGAGACATAATCCTTTGTATTCCTTATATATGATATAGCTTCATCAACACCATATGCTTCTGCGATATCCTCTTTTGATTTATCCGGCCATCTGTCATTTTCCAGCAGATCATTCACTTCATCCTGGCTCAATCTGCTGCCTTCTATCGCATTTGTGTTGTATGTGAATATCTCTGAGAACTTTCTCCAGTCCTTCTCTGACAGGTGATTTATCTTCAATGGGATTTTTGCTTCGAGGGCCCTTATTGAGCTTATTTCCTTGTCTGACAGCTCAACCTGAAGAGGGTCCTTTATTATCCTGTACTTATGTATCTCCTCTAAGATGAGTTTTTCAGCTATTATTCTCCTTTCTTCTAATAGATCCTGTTTTAGGTTATGGCCAAGATATTTCCTGAATTTATGGACTTTTTGGCCTTCCCTATATGAATGGGCCAGGAAATACTTTATCTGCATTCCCTGTTTTCTCTTTTCGATGTGCATATAGTATATATAGGTGACTACATATTTAAATGTTTTGGTACTAGGTGACTACATTTTTATGATTTTGTAGTCACCTAATATCAAGGGGGTGGCAATTTGCCTATTCCCTTTGAATAATAGTTCGGTTTCATACTTTTTACCGTCAGAGCTCTCCAATTTCAGTTGTACCCAAATTGGGGACAACTCAATTGTCAGCAGTCTCAACCGGTGACGATTTGTCACCACTTAATCAAGTTCATATATCTTATGCCAGGATGTCCAGTGTCCACTGAAGGATTTACGGAAATCTTCCGGAATAAAAGAAGAGAAAGAGAACCGTCCGCGCGGGAGGATGATCAGAGAGGGGGCCAATGTGCTGAGTGATGCTGAGCTGTTGGCCGTCATATTGCAGAAAGGGACTAAGTTTTGAAATTTTAGAAAACTTATGCGACTGTACAGCTAACTTCAGAATCTTCAATCTTAGAATTTATAGCATCCCTGACAAAATCTTGCCCCTGCTTAACTAAACATTTATTTCTCAACATACTCATAAATCTTAATTGGATTGTAATCACCTTTTCTTCAACTTTTGCATTAAACTCAAATTGTTTGACATTCTTTAATGCAAGTTTTGATAATCTGAGCAGCTGAGATGCATCAAAAATCCTAAGCCCGGTAATGAATCCCTCTTTATCCACATCTACGACCAGATTGCCAAAATCCAATGACAGTTTGTACTCCCTGTCTTTAATCTTAAATAATAGAATATCATTTTTATAATCATAAGAAGATTCTCCCTTGCCCTTTGCATTCAGATGTTTACCTTTCATTTTCGTCCTTCAATCTCTTCAGATTAGGTATATTCTCAGTATTTATAAAGGTTATTATTTCCAGTTTGGATCCAGTCATATTCAAGATTATCCTCAAGTAGCCCCAATTTCTTCGATAAAATGAGGCATACCTCCCGTTTTTTTGCAAGCCTACTCCGCAGGGATTCTCTATAAGCAGAGGGTTTATCAAATCATGTTCGTTGAATAACTTTCTTTGGGAATCGCTTAAATGGTCCAATGCATGCGGATTTATTATTATATTGGATTTATATCTATTGATCATCTCTTTAAAATGAGAGATTTCTACTTCTTCTTTTATCCTTGTAGTATTCACTGATTAGGATACGCGTCTCTGATATAAATAGTTATCCTTCAAGATTAAATCCCAAAAACACGACTTTCGTGTTCACCGTAAGATTTCCGGTTAAAAAGAGAAAGGCATAAAAAGAAATAAAAGAATGACATCTTAATGAAAATAAAAGAGATGGCAAAAGAGAACCGGCCACGTGAAAGAATGTTCCGGGAAGGGGCCAATGTGCTGAGTGATGCTGAACTATTGGCACTAATCCTGCAGAAAGGGACTAGTATAAAAAGATAAAGCTGATTTCTCGGAGAATTTGCGAGAAAACATCAGAATTCTGAAATAATTGCAGTTTAGGGTGGAAGAATTGCGGATTTCTCTGAGCAAGGCTTATAAAAAAATAAATCTTTGTTATCCTGATGGAAATTCCTAAAAAACTTCCAGAATTCAAGGGGTATACAGTAGATCTTAGATTAAAACAGTTCAGGAAAATAGATCATAAAAATATGAAAATAACCTTTATTGATTTTGATAGCAAAGAAGGAAAAAGACTCTTAGCTGGATATTCAAATATCATGCCATCTTGATCTTTGATCTGAAATAATTTTCTACCTCTTTATCGACAAAATAAACATAACATCCTTTCATCCCTCTCGACATCAAGACACGATAGATATTCTTCACGTATTCGTCAAATCTCTCTTTGCTTCTTTTCAGCATCGGATCCTTTGTGCCGTTAAGATTGGCCACCAAACAATCATTATCTTTATCATACTTTAAATCTGGGCCGACAATCACGCCTATATAATCAAATTCAAACCCCTGTGCCGTATATATGCACCCTACTTGTTTTATTCCTTCGGGTTTGTACGCCCATTCATACCATTTTACATATCCTTCAGGAGGGGTAATCTCTCCATGAGTTTCCCAAGGCATTTCAAAATCCCCTATTTTGACATCTTTAACCAACTGTCCATCAGAGTTCAATTTTGTTGACCAAGACCAGCAGTAACCAGCAACTAATCTTGCACTCATCCCATTCAAGGAATTTTTCTGTTTTATTATCTCATAAAGCTCGTTTGGAGAATCTATAATCTTAAAATCAAAATTGTCTTCTTTCTTTAGAAGTTTCTTTTCAACGCTATATCCTAAAACATGTTCTAACCAATCTAGGTAATTATCTGAGCCGTTGCATCGAAATTGTGACGTCAACTCAACTTCTTCGATATTTCTTTTCAATGACTCTCCTGTCTCTTTTATCAATTTAGTGCTCCCAACTTCAGCACCCCTTATCACTTGTTTGTCATCAATGAAGAAAATAGATGTTTTAGCACATCTGATCAATTGTTCCACTTGAGGCATATCTGTCCTGTTCTCTTTTTTTGTGAATCTATGGCCTGATTTTTCTCCTATTCTATGTGCTTCATCAACAATAAGGATATCTAACTCATTTTCGCCGATTGTTGCAGGTGTATAAGGTTCCAAACTAGTGAATAATATCTTGGCATTGACTTCTCCGACTTTTTGCCCTCTTTCCATCTTATGTTTTATCGCTTCAATCAGCGGTTTAGACCTTGATGAAAAGAATATCCTGTATTTTTTGTCTTTATGGCCTGCGAATTCTGCCAGAATATGCAATGCAATCACAGTCTTGCCCGTGCCTGGTCCACCCTTTACTATGACTACGCTCTTTTCGTTGTTTGTTTCGCTTTTCTTAATATCACTAGCGTAAATCCAGCAAGTGCGTAGCACTTGCGGCCCACCTTCTAGGTGGGGGATGTAAGCGGTTATGTTATATATCTCAAAAAAGAATTCTATCTGCATGGTAAAGTGATGAGCCTCACAAAAGAGGTGA
>JAPLZS010000130.1 GCA_026394915.1 Candidatus Woesearchaeota archaeon
ACTCAGTACGGCAATAAAGAACAGGCCAAAAAGGATGCAGACCAGGCTCTTGAGCTATACACAGAGATGGGCCATCTTGAGAAAATGGCGCGTGCACTCTCATTAAGATGTGCAGCAAATGCCAAGAAAGGTGATACTCAGAGCATTAAGCAGGCATACACTGATATGGAAGAGACATTAAGACTGACAGATTCTATACTCACTGAAGGAAATAACACAGAAGGTGGAAATTATACATCTCATGGTGGCTGGACATATTCGCTGAGGAAGATTCTTGTGCACAGGATCAACGCGCTACAGGGTGGCGGAGATGCAATGATTGTTGAAGGACTGCATGAGAATGCTCTGGACAAGTACCAGAAGGCGATTGACACTCTAAAACTTATGGGAAATATCCCTCATGAAGAAGAGGACAAAGGTGCTCTTGCAGTTGCGCATCTCAGGAAAGCCCATGCTCTTTCATTGATAATGGATCATGAAAAAGAAGAAGAGTGCTATAATTGTTATATGATTTATGTCCAGGGCCTCAATAAGGGGTTAGTCCAGCCAGCTGCTGCTGATGTGCTGAAGCCATGTCGTGATGTAGTTGAAAGTTATTTGACTTCAAGGAATCTTCTTTCACCTCATTACCCATACCCTATTACACCTGGCACTGGGTTTTGGGGTTAGAGATTAAAATATCTTATTTCAAACGCTTTCAAACAGCCTGGTCGCCTTCTCGCCAAGAGTAAGCATGAAGCTTGCAAGCTGAGGGCCTCTTTCCTTGTTGAGCAGAACAAGATAAGCTATCTTGAAGAATTCTTTAGGCTCAATGCCTGATTCCTGGCTTATCTCATAGAATTTATTATGAAGCTCTTTGTCATTCGAGATCTCTTTTGCTGCAGCAGCTGCCTTGTGAAGGGCATTTCTCTGATTATCATTCAATTTCTCCCTGATTTCTTTGCTGGCTTCATCCTGCACTGTGAATTTTGCGTCTTCAGAGGCATACTTTTCAAGCCAATTCTTTGCATCCCTTATCCTCTCAAGCACATGATGCTCATCAATGCCAGACAATTCTTCTGGAATGTGCTTCATCTTCCTAAGCACTTTTATTGCACCCGCTTCATTCAATCCTATCTGCAATGATGTTGCAGCAAGCACAAGAGGTATCTGTACAGGCATCTTTTTTGGTATCTCTCCGATGTGAGACAGCTCATAAATCCTTTTCTGTTGATTATATTCTTTCTCTTCAACATCCTCTTTCCTGAAATAAACCCTCTCAGTATAATCATATCGGTCATACAGCAATATGAGGTCATTTCTTCCTTCTGGCATGAAGTCAAGCGATGTGTGCGGCCTTGTCCTGACAAGGAGGTATCTTATTATCCTCGGCGAGAGGTATTTGGATATCTCAGCAAAGCCTATGCCCATACCTTTTGAGGTGGACATCTTCTTTCCGCCCACTGTGAAGAATTCATAGCCTTTTCCTATTGTTGTCCTTGTTGACGGATATGGAGGAGGATAATCCAATACTTCATCCGCGATTGCGATCGCCACATCCCTGCTTCCTCCTCTTGTGAAATGATCTTTTCCTGCGAACTCGCACACCACACCCATTGAGGGCCACTTTGCAGCCCACTCCACTTTCCATGGTAGTTTTCCATTGCCGTTGTATGGAGAGATCTCTCCTTCATGGCCGCAGCCTTTTGCCCAGTCAACAAGATTCTCCTCGCATTTATATCTTATCAGTTCTTTTTTCTTATCCCATGAGATTGACCTTGTTGTGGCTATCCTGCCGCACTTCTCGCATATTGGGTTGAATGATATCTTGTCATATGGTTTGTCATAGATCCTTTCAAATATTGCTTTCACTTTATCGTGATTATCCAAGATTGTCTTTATAGCCTTGTTGAATCTTCCGCTGTCATAGCATTTTCCTGTGCTCTCTATCTCTGCATCAATGCCGAACTCTTCAAATTTCTCAACACACTGCATGAAATAATAATCAGCAAAGCTCTCGTAGCCGTCTACCGGGCTTGGCATGTTCCTGAACGGCATCCCGATGTACTTGTTCCAGGATTCTGGCAGATCCTTGTTCGGCTTGTCATATGGATCCATGTCATCTGAGCTGAGTATGAATTTTGCTTTTAGGCCCAATGCTCTCATTGATTTTGCGATTGCATCATGTATGACCCATCCTCTGCCTGAGCCGACATGGATTATTCCAGAAGGAGTCTTTTCATCATAGACAACATAGCTGTTCTCCTTGACAACTTTCTTCAGGACAGGATCTTTCTCTGCCCTTCCCTTGACCTCTTCAGCAATCTGGTCTGCCCAGAATAAGCTTGATTCTGATTCTGCTTCATTGCATTTATCTGCTTTCTTTGCTTCTTTTTTAATGTCTTTTTCTGCCATTATGAGAATTAGACTATATCCCTATTTAAAGATTTTGTGGTAAGGCTTTAAGACACTATAAAATTCTGCTTGTCTACTACTCATTTATTATAGGTATTTTCATTCTTTCAAGCGCTTCCTTTATGGTCTGCTTTTCTGCTCCTTCAGCAAATCCCACTGGCGCTATTGCGTATGGCTTGATCAGCCCCATCATATAAAGTGCAGTCTTGACAGAATCAGGATTGCCAGAGACAAACATTGTAGTGTTAAGTTCATGAAGCCTTAACTGAAGAGATTCTGCTTCCTGGTGATTGCCTAAACTATACATGTTATACACATCTGCGACAAGATCAGGAACTACATTCGCTGTTACAGATATCGCTCCTTTTGCGCCCATCTCATAGAACTTAAGGTTCAGCCCATCTTCTCCTGAGAAAAGCATTAAGTCATCGCCGACTTTTTCGATTATATCTCTTGCAAGATCAAGATTGCTGTTTGCGAATTTTATTCCTACGAATTCAGGGATTCCTGCAAGCTGCAGAGGGGTATATATGCTGATTCTTCCGCCTGTCCTTGACGGGACATGGTATGCGACCAGAGGGAATCCAGGAACTTCCAGCGCAATCTGTTGATAATATAATCCTACAACATTACTTTCCTGCGGCCTGTTATAATAAGGCTCTACAAGAAGCGCACCATCTGCTCCAGCATCTCTTGCATGTCTTGTTCTCTTCATAGCTTCTTTTGTGATATTGCTTCCTGTTCCTGCAAGCACAGGCACTCTGCCATTTGCATATTCAACGACCTTTTCGATGACTCGGCCATGCACATCATGCGACATCCCTGAGCTTTCGCCTGTTGTTCCGCAAGGCACAATGACATTTATACCTTTGCGTATGAAAAATTCTACAAGCTCTTCAAGCGCCTTATAATCAACACTTCCATTTCTATTGAAAGGTGTGATAGAAGCGACCATTGCCCCCTGAAATTTATCAGCCCCATCAATAAGATTTGCCATATTTTTATCCCCTGCGTTTAGGAATGAGTATATCACTATATTAACTTAATGTTATTATAATAACAAAATGTTTAAATACTTGTTATCAATAAGATGTACAAAATGCCTACAATAAGCCACATCACTGAGAAAATAGTCAGTTCAAGGCCTCTTCTTCAGGAGGCGATAATAGAAGACATCGTCAGCTTCGGCTCTGTTGCAGAGAAGATAAAACCAGATATAGAGAAAGAGCTCGGCAAGGAAGCCAAGCTCAGTGCAATAGTCATGGCTTTGCGAAGGATTGCAGAGAATTTGAGCGCAAGATCCCCAAAAAAGAGATTTGATTATTCCTCAGAGATCTCGATGAAGACAAACATCTGCGATATCGGGATAATCAAGACCCATGCTTTCTTCTCAAAGATGAAGAGCATATATTCTATCGTCGATTATGAGCAGGGAGATGCCCTAAACATAATCCAGGGCAACAATGAAGTCTCAATAATAGCGAACGAGAGATATTTTGACAAGATAAAGAAAGCCCTTGCAGGAGAGAAGATCATAAGGCAGGAGAAAAGCCTTGTCATCGTCAGCCTAAACTTCCCAAAGGAATATGTGAGCGAGCCAGGAGTGATTGCTACAATAACCAGGAAGCTTGCATGGAATGGTGTGAATCTTATCGAGATAATATTGACTTTCAAGGAGCTGAACTGCGTCATAAACAAGAAGGATGCGACTAAGGCCTACAATGCGCTGCAGGAACTAATTGAAGGCAGCTGAGTTCTTAATCACTATTCTCAAATAGTTAAAATAGAAATCTTTATAAAATATAAGATAACCCTCTAAATTATGGCAGGGGGAAATACTCAGGAATCGCATTGCGAACTTGGTTTTGATGAATCTAGATTCTTTAAAGATTTAACCCTTATTGAACTTCTAGAATTGTATGGTCAAGGCAAAGGTGTTCCAGCTGCAAAAGATATAGTCACTTTAGAATTGACTGTAAATGGCGTGAAAAGGTTATACTGCAAAGGCCATACCTGTATCACTGAGGAAACTCTTCCTGAATTTGATCCTGATTATAAGCAGAGAGGCACAAGCATAAACGATGAAGGATTCATGGTCAATCTTCACGGAAATCCTGTATGCTGGGGCTGCACATATCGCAAACCAAAAGAATGAAAGGCAAAAAATGGAACAAGAAGAACCAGAACAAATAAGGATTTTGATCTTAGGAACAGGAAGCATGGGCGCTGAGATTGTGAGGGGGTATGAAAAATGGAGAAAACAGGAATAATCCTTGCAGGTTTGCCTGGTGATATGGCGACAAGAATAAACACGGTGATAGGTGAGACAGATGGAGTTTATTTAAGCAGTATAAGTGGATTCCAAGGAGTTTCCCAAACACATCCTTTTGCATTAACTGGATATGAAATAAAAGGAAAACTAATTGATAATGAATTTAAAGAAAGATATCTAAGAGAAAAAGGAATCAGACTCATATCTCCGGATGCACATCATGAAGTTGTAAAAATGGTTGGTGGGGCATATGGCTCTGTTCTTGCTGGAATAAGCTTCACAACACCTGAAGGTTACCTGGCAACAGGAAAGCTTTTTGCAGAGAATAGGATTCCGTTTGTTCTTGGAGGCACAGGAGCTATACCCGAACAGGAGAAAGAGCTTGAGGAAATGGTATTGAAAGCA
>JAPLZS010000221.1:0-746 GCA_026394915.1 Candidatus Woesearchaeota archaeon
GCATCACGATAAGACTGGGATATGCTGATGCAGTATTCAGGAAATGCCCGAACTGCAAGGAAGAGAAGTTCACAACAAAGGAAAAATGCTCGAAATGCGGCGCACAGTCAGAATTCATCAGGAAAGTCAGCTTCATAGACGCTCCTGGACATGAAAGCCTGATGGCGACAATGCTTTCAGGAGCAACCATAATGGATGGGGCCTTGCTGATTGTTGCGGCAAATGAATCATGCCCTCAACCGCAGACGCATGAGCATCTGATGGCGCTTGATATAATGGGCGTCAAGAACATAATCGTTGTGCAGAACAAGATAGATACAGTGAAGAAAGAGCAGGCATTGAAGAATTACAATGAGATCAGGAGATTCCTCTCAGGGACAGACTACAAGGATTCCCCTATCATACCCATATCAGCGAAGCATAACATAAACATAGATCTTCTGATTGAGGCAATTGAGAAATTCATACCTGCTCCAAGAAGGGATGATTCAAAGAATCCCATGATGTTCATAGCGCGAAGCTTTGACATAAACAGGCCTGGAACAGAGATTGAAAAGATTTCCGGAGGAGTTCTCGGAGGGGCTGTTGTGCAGGGCATATTGAGGGTTGGAGACAATATTGAATTACGGCCAGGAAGAAAGATAGAGAAAGAGAACAAGGCAGCCTATGAACCTATACAGACAAGGATTGTGGGATTGAAGACAGGCGGAGCAGATGTGAATGAAGTGCGGCCAGGAGGATCGATA
>JAPLZS010000221.1:754-7141 GCA_026394915.1 Candidatus Woesearchaeota archaeon
CCATTGTAAAGTCAGATTCATTGGTGGGGAATGTGGTCGGCCATGCAGGAAAGCTTCCCCCAGTATGGGACAATCTCAGCATGGAGAATCATCTCCTGCAGAGGGTTGTAGGATCAAAAGATGAATTGAATGTAGATCCTATAAAGAAGGATGAGATATTGATGCTCAATGTGAATGCTGCTGCAACTGTTGGATTTGTCACAGAGCTGAGAAAGGGCGGATTCAGGTGCAGGCTCAAGCTTCCTGTGTGCGCAGACATAGGCTCAAGAGTGACTATCTCAAGAAGGATTGCGAACAGGTTCAGGCTGATTGGGTATGGGATAATAAAAGAATGATTCTAAAGAAAAATTTATATAATAATTGTCATTGATACACTTATATGGGGGAAATACCAAAAATTTCTGTTGCAGTAGACATCACAGTATTCACTATAATTAATAATGACCTTAAAGTTCTTTTGATAAGAAGGAAAAATGAACCTTTCAGAGGGATGTACGCCCTGCCTGGAGGATTTGTTGAACTTAATGAGAGCTTAGAAAAGGCAGCTGCAAGAGAGCTTGAGGAAGAGACCAATGTAAGGGGAATATTCCTGAAACAGCTTCATGCATGGGGTGATGTAAAAAGGGATCCGCGAGGAAGAGTGATATCGGTAAGCTTCATGGCATTGATAGATTCGGACAAGTTCAAGCTCTTGTCTACATCAGATGCAGAGGCAGCAGCATGGATCTCTGTCTATGAGATTCCAAAACTCGCATTTGACCATAAGACAGTGCTTGATGATGCATTGAGTGAGCTTAGATATGAGATACAGACAACAAATATCACATTACAGCTTCTTCCAAAAGAATTCACCCTGACAGATCTGCAGAGAACATATGAAGTGATCCTTGACACAAAGCTTGACAAGAGGAACTTCAGGAAAAGGATAAAGGCCTTGGAGATAATCAGAGAGACAGGAAAAGAAAAGATGGAAGGCGCGCACAGGCCTGCAAAGACTTACATATTCAAAGACCAGAAGTATGCTCCGATAAGGGAAAAGATGCATGTTTTTCTGAAATAGCATATGATTTCTGGATTTTTTTTTGTTTTTTATTGATTGGATAAGGTTATTAGCAGTTAATGGGCTTCTTTAAATTTATTTTCATATATAAAAACACAAGATTTAAATACTTGTAAGTGTATATTATACACTAAGTAAGAAAGATAAGGCAATATGAGGCAATAAAATGACAGAACTAAGAAAACCAGGATCAGGATTATTGAAAGAAGGCATGTTTGCATTGTTCGCAGACTATTATGAGCTGACAATGGCCATGGCAGATTTCGCCAATGGGAACAATAACAGGATAACTGAGAATTATTTCTTCAGGAAGATACCACAGGGAAGCTATGCGATAACTGCCGGCCTTGAGCAGGTTGTTGATTTTGTGCTTAATGCCAGATTCACAGAAGAAGATATAGAATGGCTCATGCAGGCAAAGCCTAATGCGGATTTTGACGAGAATTTTGCAGATTATCTCAGGAACTTCAGGTTCCATCTTGATATTGACGCAATAACTGAAGGCACTCCTGTATTTCCAGGAGAGCCTATAATGAACATAACCGGGCCATCGATAGAAGTACAGCTGCTTGAGACATATCTGCTAAATATCATGAATTTCCAGACGCTTGTAGCGACAAAGTCAGCAAGAGTTGTCGAAGCAGCAGAAGGAAAGACCGTGCTTGACTTCGGATCAAGAAGAGCTCATGGAAGAGATGCTGCAATGTTGGGTGCAAGAGCGGCCACTATAGGCGGAGTTAAAGGGACTTCATTAGTCGCAGCAGGCAGGGAATTTGATATCCCTTATGTAGGAACAATGGCTCACAAATTTGTGATGGACAGGCCTGATGAATTGACTGCTTTCAATGATTACTGCAGGATATTCCCGCACAATGCAATACTGTTGATTGATACTTATGATACACTGCAGGGAGCAAGGAATGCTGTAACGGCAGGAAAAGAGCTTGAGGAAAGGTTCAGAGAGCAGGGATACAAACTTACAGGAGTCAGACTTGACAGCGGAAATCTTGAAGAGTTGAGCAAAGGAGTGAGAAAGATACTTGATGATGCAGGAATGCAATATGCCAAGATATTCGCAAGCAATGATCTTGATGAGTTTGAGATAGATAGGCTGCTAAAGGCAGGAGCACCAATAGTAACAGGCGCAAATTACAATCCTTTGACAGGTGAAGGTGGAGTTTCTGCTTTCGGCGGAGTATACAAGATTGTTGAGAGGGAAGAAACGGGGGGATGGATCCCAAAGATAAAATTTAGCTCAGAAACGGCCAAGATGACACAGCCTGGAAGAAAGCAGACTTGGAGAGTTTATGGTGATGATCCTGCAAAAGGCGATTATGAAAGAGATGTCATAGCATTGGCAGGAGAAGAAGCTCCTGCAAGGAATGCGAGGCCCCTGATGGTTCTGATAACCAAAGCGACAGAGAATGGCACTGAGCAGGCCTATGATTTCCCAAGCGTAAAGGAGATTGCTGCTTACTCAATGGCAGAAAGACAGAGACTGCCAAAACAATACAGGCTGATAGAAGGCTCAGCAAGATATTCTGTTGAGATAAGCAAATGTCTTGAAAATATGATCGATATGCTGAAAGAAAAATATCAAAAACAAGATATTTTTTGATAAAAGATAGTGTAAAATATATATATATAATAACCAACGTGAGAAAGATGGCAAATGAACAAGAAAAACTCGCAGACAGGGTTTCAAGATTGTCTGCAGAGCTGGATAAGGCAAGAAGACAGATTGGTGAATGCAGGCATGAATTTTCTCAGCCTTACCAAGCGACAAGAACTGTGAAAGATGCTGTATTCAAAGGATATAGAGGCCACGGATCAGATCCAGAACCAGTCTATGAATATTTTGACAATACAGAATATGGCTGGGAAAGGAAGTGTGTTAAGTGCGGCCTTACTCAATACACCACTAAATCAAAGCTGATAATCACGGGCCATAAGCCTGCTTTTTGAAAATGAGATGGAGGTAAGAAAATGACAAAAGCAATAGTTGTTGTGGATATGCTGAACGACTTTGTAAAGAAAGAATACGAAGACGGACAGAATGGATTGGTCAAAGGAAAATTAGTGGTTGAAGGGGTAGAAGGAATAGTCAATAACATAAGAAAGATGAGAAACGTTGCAGGACTATATGCTGGTGTATCAATGGTGTATGCCAATGATGCACACGCAAAAGAGGATCCTGAGTTCATAGGCTATGGTGGAAACTGGCCAGAGCATTGTGTCAAAGGAACAACGGGCGCAGAAGTTGTTCCAGACCTGATGCCTTTTGCTGCAGACGTTGTACTAGAGAAACAGACTCTGTTCATGTTCTCAAATCCTGATGCAGACGCTGTCCTGAGACAAAAAGGAGTAGACGAACTGTACATCACCGGCGTCGCAACAGAGTATTGTGTGAGGGCTGCTGCGCTTGATGCGATTGCAAGAGGCTACAAAGTGAATGTTGTTGTTGATGCGATTGCAGGTGTAGATGAAATTGTTCTTGCAGACGGGACTTCTGTCCCTGAGACAAAGGGCGCAGTAGCAAGAGCATTGATGGAGATGGGCAATGCAGGAGCAAGGCCGGTGTATACTGCAAGAGTGCTGGAAGAGATTGTAAGATGATAGAGGTATGAAAAATATGCTTGAACATAAAATAATGATGGCAACGATGTATCCTGCAGTTGTCGCTCGGGAGATAGAAGATGCGATACTCAGGGATGTCTTGCAGTCTGATGCAAATGGGGCAGTCTTAGGCCTGTCAGGAGGGGTAGACTCAACTTGTGTTGCTTTGATTACAAAATCTGCTTTTGACAGATACAACAGAAGATATCCTGATAAGAAGCAGCTGCAGGTTTATGGGGTCATATTGCCTGCATCATCAAATGATCCTGCAGATCAGAAAGATGCAGAAAGGGTCGCAAAGTTCCTCGGCATAGAATATGGGGTGATACCAATCCAACCGATAATCGATTCTTATGTTGCGCAGATGCCAGATGCTCTTGCAAACCGCTATGACAGAGGCAATCTTGCTTCTGAAGTCAGGGCGACGATCATCAGCAGGGAATCTGCATTCAGAAAATCGATAATGCTCAACACAGGGAATAAGGATGAAGATCAGGGTATAGGCTACTGCACAAAAAGAGGAGATAATCTCGGGGACCTTGCGCCGATAGCGCAGCTTCCGAAAAGGCTTGTCAGGGATCTTGCAAGATTTTATCACGCTGATGATGATCTTGTGAAGAGGAAGCCGACAGCAGGATTATGGCCAGGCCAGTCAGATGAAGGCGAGCTGAAGTATGCTTCTATGCATGTTGGCTGGAGGAGATTCAGTAATCTTGGCACTTATGATTATGTCGAGATTGTGACAAATGGCCTTGACCAAGGACTTAGCGCAGGTGAGATAGATGGAGAGACTGGAATCAGCAGGAATGTCATCGAGGATATAAAATTCAGGCATGATGTTGTAGCTCCGCACAAGAACCAGGTTGCTCCTCCTTCAATACCTGTAACGCTAAAATATGCCCCATTAGACTGGAGGATGTACGAAGATGGCAAAAGATGATAGACATTCAGGACAATACCAAAGAGAACGATACAGGCCGCCTTTTTTGGCAACAGACCTCATCATAGAGCATTTTAACGGCCAAAAACAAGGCATTGTCCTCATAACAAGAAAGAATCCTCCTTATGGTGTTGCATTGCCAGGAGGATTTGCAGAGTATGGATTGAGCTTAGAAGAGAATGCAAGGAAAGAAGGGATGGAAGAGACAGGCCTTGAGTTCATGATAGAGAATCCAGAAGCTCCTCTTTGCGTGCATTCAGATCCAGATAGGGATCCAAGGGCGCATGTGATAAGCGCAACATATTATGGAAGAGGGGTCGGAAAACTAAGTGCAGGAGATGATGCAGCAACTGCATCCATCTACTCAATAGACGAACTGAAATGCATGCTGGGGAAAAAAGAGTTTGCATTCCCTGATCACGAGAAAGCCATTGTTAAATGGATGGCCCATAAAGGATACATGACAAATGAAGAGGCTTCAAAGTATATCAGAAAGTGATGGTGAGGAGATGACAGACAAAAAATTCGGCAGAGTCGGGCTTGTGGCAAGGTTCAAGCCAGTGCATATTGGACATGCAGCTCTCCTGGAA
Source organism: Candidatus Woesearchaeota archaeon (assembly GCA_026394915.1). Classification (GTDB taxonomy): domain Archaea; phylum Nanobdellota; class Nanobdellia; order Woesearchaeales; family UBA12501; genus WJJV01. The sequence goes on from JAPLZS010000221.1 coordinate 5,961, forward strand.
TCAATCTGCGAAGATGCAGAAGAAGTGATAATAGGCATAGGAAGCTCAAACAAGTACAACCCGAGAAATCCCTTCACTGTAGAAGAGACAAAAGATATGATTGAACTGGTAGTCAAGCCAAAGTTTTCCAATTACAAGATTATTGAAGTGCCTGATTTCGGCGACGGCCCGAAATGGAAAGAGTATGTGGCACAATCTTACGGCCCCCTTGATTATTTTGTCACAGACAACAATTATGTCAAGACTCTGCTGGAGAAAGATTACAGGATGATAGAGCCGCATAGGGTGATTCCTGCCTGCAAGCATGCACCAATCTGCGCATCGATGGTAAGAGAAGAGATGGCAAGATATGGGGATTGGAAATCTCTTGTGCCTTCTGCTGTTGCAGAATACCTTGGGAATAACGGGCTTGTTGAAAGGTTCAGGAAAGAATTTGGCCTGCAGATATTGGCAGGGCTTTCTGCACCAAGGGATTACAAGAGGCATGAAGACTTTCAGACAGAGATAAAAAATACAAAACAACAGTAAGACAGCAGATCATGATAATATGCAAGAATGGGAGATAGGAAGTAGAAACATGAAGAAACAGGAAGTGAAAAAATGCCTCAAAAAAATAATCAGACACTAGGGAATTACAGGATAATAAGGCAGATTGCAGAAGGAGGTTTTGGAAGGGTGTATGAAGCAGAGCATCTGATCCTTGGGGAGAAGGCTTGCATCAAGCAGAACATCACCATATCTCCTCTTGATGAGGAGCTTCTCAAGCAGGAGGCAAAGCTGCTATGGAAGCTCAACCACCACAGCCTTCCATCGATGAAGGATTTTTTCAAGGCAAACGACGGGAGCTATATCATGGTCATGAATTTTGTCGAGGGCAGGAACCTTGAGCAGATTGTCAGGAAAAAAGGACCTATACATCCTGAAGATGTCTGTTGGATAACCCAAAGGCTGCTTAATGCATTGCATTATCTTCATTTCAGCGGCGTTGTGCATTCAGATGTCAAGCCTCAGAATGTAATTGTGCAACCAGATGTCCACAATGCTATACTTGTAGATTATGGTCTGTCGTCATTGAGGCCTAACAGGCATACGCAGGCAAAAGGTTACACAGAAGCATTCGCAGCTCCTGAGATATTGATCGGGAAACCGCCAATACCAGAATCAGACTTATACGGCGCAGG
>JAPLZS010000073.1:0-2468 GCA_026394915.1 Candidatus Woesearchaeota archaeon
AAGTTAAAGATAAACAAAACAATTGCTGAGATGACAAGGCCAGTGCAGTTCCTGGGCAGGCATGCGCTGACTATTTATTTTCTGCACATTCCGATAATGTTCGGGATTGCTTATCTGATTCATCTGATGATATAGCGCGAAAGATTTATATATTCTGATACCATACATGTTCGTATGTGGATTGCAAAGTTTGTCATAAAGCACGACTGCATACTGGGGAACAGGTGTGAGAAGTTCAAGGTTGCCCTGCAGTCTGTAAACTTCTCTGTCTTTAAGGAAAAAGGCAGGATTATAACATCCTCTTTGCATAATATATCTGGAAATCCAAAAGACATTGAGCTGTTTGCCAAGGATCTGGGCAAGGACGAGAATGTGATCAATCTTGAAAGAAAGGGCAACATATTCCTCCTTATTGAGAAAGCAGAGGAAAAGGCAGTTCAGTTCCACACTCCAAAAATCATCTTCATCAAGCCTGTCCTGATGGACAAAAAAGGATATGAAACATGGGAAGTAGGCTCATGGGAAAAAGAAGAGGTCTCTAAATTCATAAATAAAGTGAAGAAGCACATTGATGACTTCAGGCTTATTAGATTCACAAACACAAAGATAGACAATGTATTCTTCCCAAAGCTTATGCCTGATCTGACTGACAAGCAGAAAAGGGCAGTTGAGCTGGCAATTGAGAACGGATATTATGAAACTCCAAGGAAGATCGGCCTCAGGCAACTGGCTAAGATCATGGGTGTTTCTCTGGCAACATACCAACAACATCTGATAGTTGCTGAGGGAAAGCTGATACCAAATATGCTCGCTTATTCTAAGTGATTATACAATACCATACATGTTTGGTAGAAAATAGATATACTTCTAATAGTTACTACTCTTAAGTAAAATAACAAAGGTGAGAAAATGTTTGAAAAAATGAATATAATCAAAATGGGCATTATGCCTACAAAAAAAGAATCAAAAGAATATGTTAAACAAGGAATAATTCCTGTTAAGTTCTGCTATCCTAAAATTGGGGGAGATATATGGCATAAATTAAGGAGAGATAAAAGGTATGTAATAGGCGAAAGAGAGTTGACAGCGTTTAATGGAAGTTTAGATAATGTTAAAGAAATAATAGAGGAAGACCCAATAAACATTGTTCATCTTGGTCCAGGTGATGGTATAGAAGTACCTCTCCTTTTTGATAGACTAAACCTATGTGGCAATGGAAAATATGTAGGAGCGGATATAAGCGGAAAGATGATAATAAATACATTTAGGTTGAATAAACCTTATTTTTCAAATGATAATTCTCTTTGGTATCTTACGGATATTGAAATAGAAGGAAACCTCGAGCTTATCTGTAGGGATATAAAAAACAAGGGCGCGAATAGAAATCTTATCCTATTGACAAATCAAGGTGTTTTGCTTTCAAACCCAAGAATATTGGAGTTCATGCAAAAATCAATGGATAATCAGGATTATCTTTTTATAACTGTTGAAGGAGATTGCCCGCCAAAGAGAGATGAGATATGTGCAACGTATGATCTGGCAGAAGTGAGAGAACTTCTTTCTGTTGGTCTGCAAAGAGCAGGATATGATCCAAAAAAAGGAAGATTCAGGACAGTACTCAACGAGCAAGAATCAAGAGCAGAGGTTTATTTTAAACCAGAAATGGTGCAATCAGGAAGCATGCATAATAAACCTGAGATACTATGCCTAACTTCATATAAACCACAGACAGATGAGTTCAGGCAAAGGCTTGAGAATGCAGGTCTGCATATTAAATTCATGAAATTCTACGAGGATGTGCATACATTCGGAGTTTTGTGCAGTAAAAACCGATGAAATCAGGAGAGTATATGGTTGGCATTGATCAGGTAAACAGGCTGCTGGAGAAAAGAATTGAAGGCAGATCTCTGGAAGAGAATGAATCAATTGCCCTGATTCATGCAAGTATCATTGATGATATTGCACAGAATATAATAAAAACTGCTGCAATGCTTGAAAGACCTCATAAAAACAAGATTTTTGCTCTTCCTCCTCTTTATGTTGACAGCATCTGCGAGAATCGCTGTATTTATTGCAATTTCAGAGAGGATGGTGATTCCTTGTCTTATGAAGAGTTCAGAACTGAATTAAAAGCGCTTTTGAGCAAAGGTTACAGGAGCATAGAGCTTGTATTCGGGCAGAACCCCTCTATTTTTAGGCGCAAAGAGCCATTCAAACTAAGAGACCAGCAGTTTGATATAAGCAGCGTAATAAAATATTTTGAGATTGCTAAGGGAGAAATTGATTCTGCAGGCGGAGGAATGTTAACCTTGAATGCTCCGCCTCTTGACAAAGATTCTTACAAACAGCTTAAAAAGAACGGGTTGGATTGTTTCCTTCTTTGGGCTGAAACGTTTAATCCGATGCAGTATGCAAGACTTCATCCAGGCCATACACCAAAGACAGAGCAGAGATACAGGCTGGAATCA
>JAPLZS010000073.1:2506-6621 GCA_026394915.1 Candidatus Woesearchaeota archaeon
GGAACATTCCTGAAAGGATTATATGACTGGAGAACAGAAGAAACAATGTTGTGCAGTCTGGACAGGAATCTGAAGGATGAATTCGGGAAAGGCTTTTCAATAATAGGGACCCCAAGGTACAAAGGCAAAACATTCAGAGCAATAGCCAGTTACACTCAATCTGATCATGAGTATATGCTTAATGTGGCCCTTAATCTTCTTATCTACAATGGCGTTATTTGGCTGCAGACAAGAGAACCTTGGGAGCTTAATAAAAATATGATTGACACATTCGGAGGGGGATTCATCTTTACATTAGATTGTTCTACTGCTCCTGGCGGCTATGCAGAAAAGCCAAAAGGTCATCAGCAATTCCCTGTCCATCTTTACAGACCTGGTATGATAACATCAAAACTTAATGAGAAAGGAATAGAACTTGTTTATGGCTGGGGCAAAAAAGAGCTTGAAGAAATGCAGAAGAATTTATGAATAAAATATGATTATAAACTCCTGACCATATACGGCCCTTCCAATCTATATCCTAACCTCTTGTAATATTCTCTTGCTCCTATGCCAGAGATGATGACAATCTTCTTCTTTCCATTATTCTTTGCAATATCTTCTGCTTTCTTCAGCAGGGCCTTGCCAATGCCTTTATGCTGGGTCTTTTCCTTGCTTTTGCTTTCTTTCTCGCCAATGCCTGCAGTCTCTCCATAAACATGAAGTTCTCTTATGAGCGCAGAATCCTTTGTTATCTCTTTTCTCAGAACATTGCTTGGGAATCTCATCCTGCAGAAACCCAGCAGAGAATCAGAATCACCAATAACGGCTTGGATAAAAAACTCCTTTCCATCAGAAGCATCATAACTCATCTCTTTTATCTGCATTTTCTGGTTTTTTCCATCTGAGGCAAGTCTTCCTATCTCCCTGCATCTTATGCATCTGCAAACAATACCTTTTTTCTTCATCTCTTCCTGTATCATCTGCCTCAGGTTTGTCCTGTCAACACCTGCCTCTGTTGCATACGTCGCAATGTCCCTTTGCACTCTCATTATCCTTGCATATTCCGGCACTCTTTTCTTGAATTCTGTTATTATCTCTGCTGCCTGCATTGTGGTCAATGGGATGAACTTTCCTTTTTTCCATTCATTGTACAGCTTTGTGCCCTTGACCACCATGCATGGATAGATCTTAAGCATGTCTGGCCTGAACCTTCTGTCAACGAACAGCCTCTGCAGGCCGACAAGGTCCTTCATCTCATTCGATCCAGGCAGGCCGAGCATGTAATGATAGTTTATCTTGAATCCCAAGTCCTTGAGAAGCTTTGTTGCGTCTATGCTGTCTTGCACAGTATGCCCTCTCTCAACATTCTCCAAGAGTTCGTCATAGACAGACTGCACTCCTAATTCCACTCTGGTGCATCCCAATCTCAGCATCTCATCAGCGTGCTCTTTTTTTGCATAGTCTGGCCTTGTCTCTATTGTCATGCCAATGCATCTTATCCTTGCAGTCTCGTTCTTTTTCTGCTCTTGCTCTAAGACTACTTTGATTCTTTTATTAGACTCTGCCCGCCCGCCATCCCCTCTTTTTCTTCAGGCTCTCTGCACTTTGCTTATTTTTTATGTCACCAGGCAGCTCAAAGAATCGCTTGAATTTTACAATGTCAAGGCCTGCTTTGCTGAAGAACATCATGGAGAAATCATTCATTGCCTTCAGAGAGTATTTGACAAATTCTTCCTGATAATCTTTAGGAAAGCTTGGGAATGTGCCTCCCATTATGATCAGTTCTACTTTGTCAGGAACATGGCCTGTCACAATATACTGCTCTAATCTGCTGAAAACCTGCATATAAGGATCGAAATTGGCTCTCAATGCCCGCATTGTGGCTGGCTCTTTGCCTGTATAACTCTGGGGTATCTCGCCGAAAGCAGACCCAGGGCCCCCTGGACACATTGCGCACTTTCCATGGGGGCATTTTATAGGCTTTGTCATCACAGCAACAACAGCCACTCCGCTCAGACTTCTTGTGGGCTTTGTCTGCAGGGCCTTGAGATACTTTATATCCTCTTTGTCTGCATTAAGGAACACTTCTATATCAGTAGGAAAGTTAGAGAGGCCATACTTCTTTGAAAGCTCTCTCTTGAGCTTTGAAATCTGATTCTTGCTCATCTTTCTTTTCTTGAGCTCTGCAATAAGATCCTGGAAATATCTTTTATCCATATAATATGAAGAATTATGCTTATTTAAAATTGTTTCCTTTCACTCCGCTCTCTCACGTGTGAGCATCCTCTTCAGGAGTTTCACCAGCTCTCCGGCCCAGAGCACAGAGCTGCTGACAAGCATTATATAGATCCAGTCAATCCCAGAGATAGGCGCTGTCCTGAAATAAGCTGACAAAGGAGTGTAGATCACAGCAAGCTGCAGCAATACTGAAGTGGCCACTGCTCCGATCAGCCACTTGTTTGACATCATTCCTTTGCCGAAGAAGCTCTTATAATCGCTCCTGCAGTTGAATACATTGAACATCTGGAAGATCATCAGCGCAGAGAAGGCCACTGTCTGCGCATACACCATATTATTTGCAGGGTCATAATGCTCAAACAATGCAAGAGTTCCTATTGTTATGACAAGGCCTATAAAAAATAGATAGCTCCCTTTCTTCAGGTCAAGTATCTTTGATTTTGGCTTCCTCGGCCTCCTGTCCATTATGTTGGAAGAAGCAGGATCAACTCCAAGTGCAAGTGCAGGAAGCCCGTCTGTTGCAAGATTTATCCATAATATCTGCACAGCTATAAGCGGCAGAGGCAGTCCGAACATCACTGCAAGGAATATCACCAATACTTCTCCTATGTTCGAAGACAGCAGATAATCGACAAATTTCCTTATATTGTCATAGACTGTCCTTCCTTCCTCTATTGCATCAACTATTGACTTGAAATTGTCATCAAGGAGTATCATGTCAGAGGCCTCTTTTGCGACATCTGTGCCTTTTATTCCCATCGCTATCCCTATATCAGATTTCTTGAGGGCAGGCGCATCATTTATTCCGTCGCCTGTCATTGCTACGATCTGTCCTCTTTCCTTGAATGCCTCAATTATCCTCAGCTTGTGCTCTGGATTGACTCTTGCGTACACTCCGATGTCCATGACTTCGTTCTTCAGGTTTATATCATCAATTTCTTTTCCAGTAATCACTCTGCCTGTTATGCCGAGCTGTCTTGCTATTGCAGATGCAGTTGCCTCAAAATCTCCTGTTATCATGACGACCTTTATTCCTGCTTTTCTGCATTTCTCAATTGAATCTCTTGCCTCATCCCTGATAGGATCCATCATTGCCTGCAATCCGACAAATACAAGGCCATTCTCATAATCCTCTCTCCTGTCTGTTTGCTTAATCTCTTTGTATGCAAAACATAACACCCTCAATGCAGAGCCTGCAAAATGATGGCTTATCTTCAATGCCTTTATTTTGTCCTGTTCTGTCATCTCCCTTATGCTTCCTTTGATCTCAATGTGCCTGCATCTTTCCAGCAGCACATCAGGAGCCCCTTTTGAATAAGCATCAACCCTGTTGTTGAATAATCTCATCCACTCTCTTGTTCTTTGTCTCAAGTATCTCCTTGTCAAGCCCTGCTTTTGCAGCGCTCACAATAAGGGCTCCTTCAGTGGGATCTCCTATTATCTCATATCCCCCTTCTCTCTGTACAAGCTCTGCATCATTGTTCAGGCAGCCTATCTTAAGCAGCATTGGAAGGGTTTTTGTGTTCATTGAGAATGATCCTTTCGGCTCATAGCCGGAGCCGGACACATCTATGACTTCATCATCGACAAATACCTTTGCCACAGTCATCTCATTCAATGTAAGCGTTCCTGTCTTGTCAGTGCATATCACCGTGGTGCAGCCAAGAGTCTCAACAGAATTAAGCTTCCTTATCAGGGCCTTTTTCTTGACCATCCTGTTTATGCCTATTGCAAGCGCTATTGTCACCACAGCAGGCAATCCTTCCGGTATTGCAGCGACAGCAAGGCTTACAGAGATTATGAAGAATTTCAGGAGAGGCTCTCCTTTTATTATCCCTGTGACAAAGACAACAGCGCATATGGTGAGGGTCAGCACAACAAGCCATTTCCCGAGA
>JAPLZS010000188.1:0-4596 GCA_026394915.1 Candidatus Woesearchaeota archaeon
CTGTATGAGCTTCTCTCATTGTTTATTATCGAGCAGTATGGGCACGCCGGATATTTTTTTGACGCTTCGACCTCCTGCTGGATAAACTCAGGCACTTTGTTGTATGCAATTGCCTGGGAATGAGAATGTATTATCGATGTTCCTGCATCCCTGCCTGAATTCTTGAAAACGCAGACATATTTTATCCCTTGTTTCTTTCCAAGCTCATTTATCCTGTCGCAGTACAGGTCGATGACCTGCTTTATCTCGCTGTCCCTAAGGTCCCAGAGCTGCTTTGAATGGTCAGGAGTCTCCACGATCACTTCATGGAAGCCGTAGTTTGCAGAGAAAGTGTAGAATGTGTTGTCTGTCCTTATCTCCATCTGTCCTTCTGGCCTCACTGCATTGAACTTGTTCGGGAATATCCTCATTTTCCAGGGCCATCTCTTAATCGTCCTTGGATCATCATTGTCTATCCTTGAGATCTCAGCAGGTGTTGTGTTCTCATTTCCAGGGCAGAAATAGCATGTTTTCGGGTCTCCTGACTCCAGCTTCTCTTTTGCAAAATCATGAGGCCGTTTGCCTCTCTCTGATGCGATTATCACCCATCTGTCAAGGATATAATCTTTTCTCAGCTCACCCATGCTTTCATCATCCCCAAGTCCTGTCTACTGCCATATTATGGGCATCGAAATAATTCATGATCAGCTTTTGCATATTCCTTCGCCATCATCTTCTCTCTTACACTTCCTTTCTCATCAAGCAGCGTGAAATTATGGAGTATCTCTGTGAAATGCTTAACAACATCCTCTTCGCTTTTCTTGAACCTGTTCAGTATGAAGACTCCGTTGTTCACCCCTCCTTTTGACATGAGGAATCTTCCGAATCCTCCAAGGTCAGTCGTGAGAGAAGGGACTCCGAGCGCAGCGCTCTCCAGTGGAGTGTATCCCCATGGCTCATAATAGCTCGGGAAAAGTCCGAGATGGCAGCCTGTTATGGCTTCGTAATAAGGAAGGTCTATCAGTCCGTCAACGCCGCTGAGGTAGACAGGATAGAATATCACTTTCACCTTGTCATCAGGGCTGTTGTCCAGGCCTGCATTCAGGCAGTTCCAGACGTCACAATAGGAGGATTGCCCCTCTTGACGAAATTAAGCTTTATTGTCTTTGCCTCAAGCATGAAGCTCTTGTCAAAAAGCCTCTGCTGCTGGAATTTGTCAACATCATTGAAAAGTCTGATGTCGCTGCTTATTACATTGTTTATTATCTTCTCTTTTATATCATTGAGATTATCCTCGACAAATTCTTTTATCTGATGATAATTATTCTTGTTGTAGGACAGCTGCATCTTTGCGCCGTTCACATCCCTCGGTATCCAGATGAATGCTATGACTGTCTTCTTTGATCCTTCATCCTTCATCATCTGGTTGAGCTTTTCAAGCGCTTTTATGAATATGTCAATTCCCTTGTTCTTGAATTCATATCTTCCGACAATGAAGAAAGTCAGGGTCTGTTCTATATCAAAATAATAGTATGGGAAGAAATAGTACGATATTTCTCAATGTCAAGCCCGTTCAATACAAGTACATCTGCTTTCCTTCCAAGCATCTTCTCTGCTTCAATCGCTGTTATCTCGCTGACTGTGGTAAAGACATCGCAAGCTCTTGCGCATGCAACCTCTGTCAGGTGCTTGTCCTGCACTCCGTGCAGGTATGCTTCTTTTGATGTGTCAATACTTTCCAGGATCTCATAAAGCGGTTCCCCCGCCCCTGACATGCTTCTCCCCAGCATTGTGGCGTGTGTGGTAAAGACTGTTCCGACTTTAATCTCCCTGCTGGATGCGCTTCCCTTGAGATGAAGTATGCCTATGCCTGCCATCCATTCATGGAAATGCGCAACTATCTTCTTTCTATTGTCTCTGTTGTTATAGATGCAGTATTTTTCCACAAGTTTTCCTGCTGCAGTGGCCCAGAGCATGGGCTCTTCGAATTCCCATGATGAATTGAGAGAATCTATCTTGAAATCATCCCATAAGCTTTGCTTTATCTCATTCTTCCTTCCGACTAATCCGCCACAATCAATCAATATTGCCTTTGGCTCCCCTTTTATCTGCCATGTCCCATGTTTACAGGATATCCCTTCTTTTTCCAGGTCATCAAATACTTCCTTGAGTTCAGGAGGAGCCTCTTCTTCTATAAACACCTCTCTTGCTTTCTCCTCAATATAAGGCCCGACAAGATAATACTTGTTATAATGCTCTTTTGTCAGCGCTGCTTTTGAGATTATCACCGTATATATTCCGCCGACCTTGTTGCAGACCTCCCAAGAACACTCAAAAAGGCAGTCAGCCTTTGCTTTATGGTTTTCCATCGGCGTATAGATTGGTCTTTCAGTTTAAATACTTTTAATATTACTATTGAATACTAAATGAATTCTGAAAAACCATAAAATTTGCGTAATTTCTAATAAGTTCTTCATATTATAGTTATAACATATAACTATAATAACCATAATATATACTTATAATAGTTGTATAATATCATTAATATAATCATATGTATGCATCAAAATTTCATAAACTTTATAAGTTAGTAGTATATTTTAGTATACTAGTAGTGATATAGCAACTGAAAACAAGCAGAAAACAAAAATATTCCAAAGAGTCCAGAAAAAGAGGTTTAGATGAGAGATAACCTGAAAAAAGACAAAGCAGGTAATGCAGTAAAGAACCGCAATAATGTTTCTAAGAGGAGATTCAGCGAATTAAGGGAGATAATCCTGCGCTCTTTGTCTGAAGGCCAGAAAACAATCAACCAGCTTTCTTCTGAGACAGGGATAAACTGGAAAACTGTTGACAATCATCTCGCATACATTGTAGGCAAGGGATATGCAAAAGAGATCTTCTCAAGCAGGTTCGTAAGGATATTTGAGGCAACAGAGAAAGGTCTTGCTTATTCCAACGGAAAGGGTTCTTACAGCAGGAATAATGATACTGGGAAATCAACTGCAAACTTTGTGCAGAATGGCGAGGTGAAAATAAGCTAGACTGCATAGGTCATCTGGCTGATACAAAAATGAGAGTATTGATGTTCGGTTGGGAGTTCCCTCCTTTTGCATCAGGGGGATTGGGGACTGCGTGCGAAGGCATTGTGAAAGGCCTTGCAGCCAGGGGAGAGAATGTGATATTCGTCGCTCCAAAGACTCCTGCGTCATCAAAGCACAACATAAAACTTATCTCCGCAAACGATGATCCTATTCTTAAGAATGTTAAGTTCAGGATGCTGCCTGGACTTCTCACTCCTTACATGTCAGAACAGGAATACCATGGATTGAAGCAAGAGGTTCAAGAGGATCCGCACAATAAAAATGAATCAGCACAGCCAATATTGTATGGAAAGAACCTTTTCCAGGAAGTGCACATGTTTTCAGAAAGGGCAAGGCAGATTGCAAGAAAAGAGCAATTTGATGTCATACATGCCCATGACTGGCTCACATTCTCAGCAGGGATAAAAGCAAAAGAGATTAGCAGGAAGCCTCTTGTAGTCCATGTGCATGCAACAGAGTTTGACAGGACAGGGGGAAATGGGATAAACCAGTTTGTCTACAATCTTGAGAAAGAAGGCATGGAAAAAGCAGACAGAGTGATAACAGTGAGCAATTACACAAAAAATATGGTTGTCTCAAATTATGGCATAGACCCTGCAAAGATAGATGTTGTCCATAATGCAGTTGAGTTTACAGATTATTCATACAATGCTAACAAGACAAAGCTCAGCAATGAGGATAAGATTGTTTTGTTCCTTGGAAGGATTACGCTGCAGAAAGGCCCTGATTATTTTATCTATGCTGCGAAGAGAGTGATTGACATGTATCCTAATGTGAAGTTTGTGATTGCAGGCTCTGGAGACATGGAGCCGTTCATAATAGAGAAGGTGGCTGAGCTTGGGATATCAGACAAGGTATTGTTTGCAGGATTCCTGAAAGGAGCTGATGTTGATCTGGCATATAGGATGGCTGACCTTTATGTGATGCCATCTGTCAGCGAGCCATTCGGCATAACCCCTCTTGAGGCATTGAGGAACAATGTGCCGGTGATGATATCAAAGCAGAGCGGAGTCTCAGAAGTACTCCAGAATGCCCTGAAGGTTGATTTCTGGGACATTGATGAGATGGCGAATAAGATGATAAATGTTCTCAGGTACGGGGAATTGAGGGAAGAGCTTAGAGATAAGGGATCAGATGAAGTGAAGAAATTCAGCTGGCTGAATACTGCAGGGAAATGCGTAGATGTTTATAACAAGATGATAAATGACAATAATATTGGAGGAAACAGGAAATGGTAGATGTCTGCTTTTATTTCCAGGTGCACCAGCCTTTCAGGCTTAGAAAATACTCCATATTTGAAATTGGAAAGGGGAGAGATGATAGCAGTTCACTTCGCAGCGGAAATAACATGAGTGTTCCTGATTATTTTGATCATGACAAGAATGAGAAGACGATGCAGAAGGTCGCAGGCAAATGCTATCTTCCTATGAACAATCTCCTTCTCGGCCTCCTCAATGAAATAGAGGATTTCAAGGCCTCTTTCTCGATAACAGGAACTGCATTGGAGCAGTTT
>JAPLZS010000188.1:4625-6742 GCA_026394915.1 Candidatus Woesearchaeota archaeon
TCTTCAGCAACACGCTCAGGCTCTGCAGAGGGAAGATCGATCTTGCTGACACAGGAAAAGTGGAATTCTTATCAGAAACGTATTATCACACTCTTTCATATCTTTATTCAAAATCAGAATTCAAGCAGCAGGTTGAGATGCACAGGAAGAAGATAAAGGGATTGTTCGGACAGAAGCCGAAAGTGTTCAGGAATACAGAACTGATCTACAACAACGAGCTTGCAGGCTATGTCGAGAACATGGGCTACAAGGCGATACTTGCAGAAGGATGGGACCATTACCTCCAGTGGAGAAGCCCTAATTTTGTGTACAGGCCGTTCGGCTGCAGCACTATAAAGCTTCTGCTCAAGAATTACAGGCTCAGTGATGACATCGCTTTCAGATTCAGCAACAAGGGATGGAAAGAATGGCCCCTCACAGCAGAGAAATATGCAACATGGCTGAATGCAGTGAATGGAAACGGGACAAATGTGAATCTTTTCATGGATTACGAGACATTCGGAGAGCATCAATGGGAAGACACAGGCATATTCAATTTCATGAAGGCGCTGCCTCATGAGATACTCAAGCATCCTGACAACAGCTTCAAGACTCCTTCTGAGATAGCAGAAAAGGATCCTGTCGGAGAGCTTGACATACCTTATTCATTGTCATGGGCAGATCTTGAAAGAGACCTAAGCGCATGGACAGGCAACAAGATGCAGCAGTCTGCAATAATGAAAATATATGAGATTGAAAGGGCAGTTATGGATTCAGGTAATCAAGCACTCATAGATACATGGAGAAAGCTCCAGACAAGCGATCATTTCTATTACATGTCAACGAAATATTTCTCAGACGGTGATGTGCACAAATATTTCAATCCTTATGACAATCCATATGACGGCTTCATAAACTTCATGAACATCCTGAATGACCTGACAAACAGGGCAAATGAGTCAAAATCCCATAAACTTAATAAATGCATAAGCTGTAATCAATGCAATAAGGGCTCTATTTTAGGATCTATATGGAAATAGGGAAAAAATAGCGAAAAAAGAAAATCAAGAAAAAAAGGTGAAAAAGTGCCTAAAAAGCAGGATATAAAGAAGAGGTCAATAACTGAGCTTGTGAAATCTCCAGGCAGGCAGCTGGAGACAAGGGATGAAACCCTCAGGATAAGCAGGCCTTTTTCCAGCGTAAAGAAAGTTAGGTATGTATTTGAAGCTGTTCCTGGCCAGTATTCTTTCTATCTTCATGACGGCAGGACACTCAAGAATCTCAACGATCTTATAAAATCCCTTGATACAATGCCTGATGATATCTATAATTTTCATGCAAACAGCAGCAAGAATGATTTCAGCAACTGGGTGAGGGACATTATCGGCGAGCCTGAGCTCTCTCTGGGCCTTCTTAGCAAGGACAGGGCGCATGCAAAGGCTGAGATAATAAATTTCCTCAGGAAAAGAGGTTCGTTTAAAGGGTGAGAATATGTCAGTTTTGACTCCAGAAAAAGCATCAAGGATGCTGGCAGATGTGCCGGCAGAAAAGCAGTTCATGCTGTATATGGGAACAAATGTAAAGAGCCTGCATGAGCTTGGCGACGCAATGGCGATAATGGCAGACAGGACATTCATGCATCATGTTGCAGAGGGAAGGAATGATTTCAGCAACTGGATAAGGGATGTCATCGGAGACCATGAGCTTGCAGAGAAGATAAGCAGATCAGGCACAAAGCAGGAGATGGCAAAAGAGATAAACGCAAAAGTCCATTTCCTTGCAAGGAAGCCGAGCGAGCATGTCATCTGCAAACATAATTACATGGAATGCGGCGTGAATGATTTTGCAGTCGGAACGCTTGTGGGATTCGTAATAGGAGTGATCATCGCAGCAGTGATCAGATAAGTTAGGTGTTTTTTATGAATAGAGATGCAAATACAGAAATTTTATTGTTTTTAGCAATAAGCGCTGTCGGAATTCTTTTATTGGCATCAGGCTGCACAAAAAAACAGACAATGAATCTAACCCCTTCTTACAAAGACATGCCTGGCCCAGAATCAAGCATTGCAAAACAGGTTGAAGATGCTGTCAGCGACATAAAGAATGGAACAGAGACAGTTGGAGTTGGCGAGAACGAA
>JAPLZS010000188.1:6771-9777 GCA_026394915.1 Candidatus Woesearchaeota archaeon
AGATGCCTATGGCAATCCAGGAGGATGCAAATATCTATATCAATCCTGATGCGCTTGTGAAAAAGTCCTGCACAGAAAAAGTGCTTCTTGGATTAAGGAGATGCAAGAATGCAGCCAATGGACGCATTAACATAACAATAAAGAATGCAGGTTTACTCAATCTCACAATGATATTCTATCTTCAGGCTGATACGAATGAGCTGGGTTATTATTACTCGGGCGAGCCATTGAATACGCAAGACGAGAAGACTTACACTCTTGACTTTGACAAGCTTCAGGCAACTTACGGCCACATTGACCAGATACAGGCAACGCCTGTCTTGGTGCAGGGCCTTGAAGCAGATGCATGCATCAACAAGAAGCTTCCGATAATAGTGTCAGGATGCGGATGAACAGACCATATAAAAGAGGAGAATAGTGAAAGATAAAACCCCCACGCTATTAGACCTATTTGACCAAACATTTGTAAATAAATTTATGGAAAGACGCAGGTATGGCAATCCTATCGAGGATGGAAATGGCGTCTTTGGTTTCATATTAAGTCCAGAAGAGACTGTTCTTAGGTATCATAAACAAAAAAACGGCTGTTACACCCCTGATGGAAACCCTGTTAAGGTTCCTGATATAGAGACTTTTGGAGCATCCATACAAGAATATTTTGAGGCCATATTTCCATCAGTTTATGATGAAAAAGCAGAAGATTTTTACGGATTGGAGACAGATAAAGAATTGTTTACAAAAGAGATGGCATCTGATCTAAGACAGGGATTTGTAGATGTGCAGGGCAAGCAAAGAGCATATCAGGCTGATGCTTCATTCATGCCATCTGGCCTTCTTATGATGTTTGATGGATATAATCGGCCATTCTTTTCTAATGGCGTAATTCCGCAAGTAAGAGAAGAAGGAGGCGCATCAATATGCGCTTTTACAGTTGATGATCTGGAATTCTTATCGTCTAATCCACCATGCATATCAGATTCTCCAAATGGAATCAACGATAGGGTTATAACTCAAATTAGCCATAATTGTGCGTTTGTATTGCCAAAACCAAAAGAACCACAGAATAACTATCAACCTTGATTCATTTCAGCTTGAATCCACCCATTCCTTGCATGCCTTTCATCTTCTGCATCATCTTGCCCATGTTTTTCATTGATCCGCCCTTGAACATCTTGACCATCTTCTTGCTCTGCCTGTACTGCTTGACAAGATCCCTCACATCAGAGGTCGAGACTCCTGCGCCTTTAGCGATCCTCTCAATCCTTGTCCCTGATATTGTCTCAGGATCCTCCAGCTCTCCTTTTGTCATGCTGCTCATAGCAATCTTCCATTTCTTGAGTTTCCCTTCCTGGACATTCAGCATTTCCTTTGGCAATTGGAGCTGACCCATACCTGGAATCATCTCCATCACCTTTGACAACGGCCCCATCTTGCTCATTGCTTCCATCTGCTCATATAAATCGAGAAGATTGAATTCTCCTTTCAGGAATTTCTTTCCAAGATCCTCTGCCTGCTCTGTTGTCATCGCATCTTTTGCCTTCTCAAGCAGAGCCTCGAGATCGCCCATCCCCAGCAGTCTTCCAACAAAATTCTTTGGCTTGAACTCCTCAAGATCCTCTGGCTTCTCTCCGACGCCGATGAACTTGACTTTTGCGCCTGTGACTGCGCAGGCTGCAAGAGCTCCACCTCCTTTTGCTGTTCCATCAAGCTTTGTTATTATGACTCCGGTAATTCCGCATGCTTCATGGAGCTTTGATGCCTGCGATTCAGCTGCCTGGCCTACATCAGCTCCGATCACCAGAAGATTCTCATCAGGCTTTATCTTATTATTGAGATCATTCAGCTCTTTTATAAGATCTTCAGACAATGCATCTCTTCCTGCTGTGTCAACTATAAGAATGTCATATTTGCTGAATTCTTTCTCAAATTTTTCATAGATCTTGACCGCTTTTTTCTCTTTCTTGTCTATGAAGCAGGTTACATTCACGCTTTTTGACACCTGCTCAAGCTGGTCAGGAGCAGCTGGCCTGTGCACATCAAGACCGAGCGTGGCAACCCTGTATCCTCGTTTTGAGAAGAATCTTGCCAGTTTTCCTATTGTGGTGGTTTTTCCATTGCCAAAAAGTCCGACCATCATTATCCTGAACGGCTTCTTCTTTGTGTTTATCTCTATGCTGCTCTGCTCTTCTCCAAGGAATCTCACAAGCTCTTCATAGACTATCTTGACAAGCCACTCTCTCTTGCTCACTGCGCCAGGAGCCTCTTCACTTAGGAACCTTTCCCTTATTTTTTTTGTGAGGTCAAAGACCATCTTCACATTGACGTCTGACTGGAGCAGGGCCTTCTGGATGTCCTTGACTAATTCATTGACCAGCTTTTCATCTACAAAGACTGCCCTTGCGACCTTCTGCAGGGTTGCTTTCAATGAACTTCCGAGATTGTCTAATACCATACATGCCTAATAATATAAGTGTATTATAAATGTTTTCCGGCAAGGGCCAATTCAAGTCTTATTCTGCTGTTTAAATGACTTAATTTTATATATCCCCTGCCTATTAATCTTAAAATGAACCGCATATTGACCTTTTCATTGTTCTTTGGGGTATTCTTTTTGGTGTACTTCGGGATGCACTTCTATGTCTTCACAAGGGTTGCTCAGATATTCAGCATAGACAAGGGCTGGGTATTCTATCTTGTGATGGCCTTGTTTGCACTGTCTTTTCCTGTAATGAGCATAATTGAGAGGGCTGTCAACGGCATTGTATCAAAAGTGTTCTATACAGCGTCAGCTGTATGGCTCGGTGCATTATTCCTTCTTTTCTGCTCAATGCTCGTCTATGAGATTGTGAATATCATCTCAAGGTTTGCGAAGCTTGACTTGTCTTTAACACTTGGAATAGGGAAGATCCTTGTTGCATTAGCCATCATAATCGCAATCTATGGAGTCATAAATGCAATGTACGTGAATGTGAAAGAGATAACTGTTACGATAAAGAATCTTGACAA
>JAPLZS010000188.1:9796-14075 GCA_026394915.1 Candidatus Woesearchaeota archaeon
AAGGAGCTGAGGATTGTTCAATTATCTGATGTGCATCTCGGGACAATCCACAACAAAGAATATCTGAGCAGAATTGTTGATAAGACCAACAAACTTAATCCGGACATTGTGCTTATCACGGGCGATCTTTTTGACGGAGGCAGCATGCTAAAAGATGATTTCATCCTGCCTTTGAATGGCCTGAAAGCAAAATCATTCTTCTCAATGGGCAATCATGAGCAGTATGAAGGCATCGAAGATGTGACAAGGATACTTAATGAGACTAACGTCACTATACTAAGAAATGAGGTTCAGAAATACAAAGGCGTCCAGATAATCGGGATTGACAATCCTCCAAATGAATTCGGCGGAAAGAATGATGTGATCCAGTCAATCAAGTTCAACAAGAGCCAGCCAAGCATACTGATGTACCATCCTCCAAAGAGCCTGGAAGAAGCGCAGCAAGCAGGAGTGAACCTTCAGCTTTCTGGCCACACACATGATGGCCAGATATTCCCCTTTACTTTGCTTTCAATGATAGTCTATCCAAGAGTGCATGGCCTGTATGACTATATAGGCACATATATGTATGTCTCGCCAGGAACAGGCACCTGGGGGCCTCCCTTGAGAGTGGGCTCAAATAGCGAGATAACCCTTATAAACCTTGTAAAAGCATGATACAGCCATTGTTGTGCAATAACCAATCCAAAAATAAGCAGCAATATTTCTCTAAACCAATATCTTTTTATAATAGTATATTCATATTGGATTTATATATAAAGTACATGAAATCAAGAGATAAGTACTGAATAGGGGTTTTATAATGGCAAAGAAGAAAGGCGGAATGAGAAGAAGGACTAGAAACACATTTAAGAAAAGCATAAGGCAGAAAGGAAAGATAAGCATCACGAACTTCTTCAATGAGTTCAAGAAAGGGGATGGAGTGAGGCTAAAGGCAGATTCATCTGTGCATCATGGATTATATTTTCACAGGTTCCACGGAAGAGCAGGGATAGTGCAGGCAAAGAAAGGCAGATGCTACGAAGTTCTGATAAAAGACATCAACAAGCAGAAGATGCTGATAGTCCACCCTGCCCATCTGCAGCGTTTGTAAGACGATTCTAGGAGGCAAAAAATGGCAATGAAAATAATATCTGAGACGCCGATAACAATGGCAGAGCTCAAGGAAGATATCCAGAAGATCAAGGAGAGGGATAAGGAGCTTAATTTCAGGGCACCTCAATATTTTTGTGGATATAACTCCAAGCCAGGCAAAAGAGCTCAGGGAAAAGATAGAGAAGCTCAATATCCCAAGATTCAAGCCAGACCATATCGCAAAGATAATAGACACAATGCCGCAGTCTGCTGAAGAGCTGAAGTCAATACTCAGCGCTTATCCATTGACAATCACGAATGAGAATCTCAAGAAGATAGCAGACATAGTGAGCCAGCACCTGCCAAAAGCAAAGAAGGCAAAGAAAGCAGAGGCAGAGGAAGCAGCTTAAATCAAGAAGATTAAAAACAATATTGAAGTTTATAAAATGGAAAACCAGGAAAGACCGGAAGGAGAGAGAAGGGCAAAGGAAGAGTATGCAATAGTGCTTGACTTCCTTCAGAACGGATATCCTTTTGACAAGAGGCCATCCCATAAGAAGACTCCGATAGTCCATGCACTGGGCAAAGAGCATTTCACGCTTCTTGAGCTTGTGCCAAAGCCAGGAGTCACACTCCAGCCTAATGAGGAAGTGTACATAGGCGAAGAGAAAAGGGAGAAGATACATCATATCTCAGGAAAGCTTCCGATGGACAGGCTGACAGGAACAGCATCTTCAGAATTGAATCATGTCATTGAGGACATTGTAAAGAAGAATGAGAAGAGGTTTGTCGAGTTCTTCAACAAGGCGCAGCCATTGACGACAAGGATGCACCAGCTTGAACTGCTGCCGGGCCTAGGCAAGAAGCATATGTGGGAGATCATAGAGGCAAGGAAAGACAAGGACTTTGAGAGCTTTGCAGACATCAAGGCCAGGGTGAAGCTCATGCCTGACCCAGAGAAGATAATCATAAAGAGGATACTCCTTGAATTAAGAGGAGATGACAAGCATAGGCTGTTCATTGAGAGATAATTCTTTAATAGTTTTATAAGATTTAAGATAAGTCTTAAAATATCATATTTTTAATCTATTATATCTGAACTTAATATTTTATCCACTATATAGTGGTCACAAAACGAAAGATTTATAAACAGAAAATGCTAATCCAATCTAAAACAATATCCAATGGTAAATGGCAGTCTAATGGCAGAGCAGAGATATATCCTGGATGATGCAAAGATTATGGAGTATGCGCATACCAGGCTGTTTAACCATGATTTTACGCCAGACATCATAAATAATTTGGGGAAAACATCTTTTTTTTTTTTTTTTTCCTTCTGCATTTTTGGACATGACAGAGGAGATAGAAGTCATTCCTCAGGAAAACCAGCGTGAGCCTATATTCATAGATGGAAACCGCGAGAATCTTTTTATCCCGGTCTATTCAGGCTGTCTCAGGACAAGAAGATATTCTGATATGATTGAGAGGTATCTCGATTGCATGAAGAGATTCCCAGATATGAAGAATGCGCAGATAGACTTCATAACGCATGAGATTAGAGGAATGCCTACACAGACAGTTATAGAATATGATAACCTTGCTTATGATTTCCAGAAAAGAGTGCTGCTTGGGAATCCTGATGCACCCCATGATGAGAGGGTAATGAAAGAAGAGATGAAAGGCATTGATGCTTTTGTCATGGGCCCCATAAATATAATTCAGGACGCATGGTTCGGAAAAGAATTTCAGGGAGAAAAAGCGAAGATAGTAAGTGACGAATACTTGAAATACCTGGTTGGGAACATAGATGGGAAGAAGATACTTTGCTTTGATTATGTTTATGGGGATCAGGCAGGACTTCTGCTTGATAAGATCCTGAGAGAGTATGCCACTCGTGTAGGCAGCGGAAAAGACATAAAAAAGATCGGAGTCTATATGTTCGGAAGGATAGGAAGCCTTGATCCTGCATTCAGAAGGAATAGCATAGCTGTCCCAAATTTTGTGATGAATGAAATAGATATCAAGGGAGGAATAAGGGATCCAGATTCAATGAGATCCCCTGTAATGAACTTAGTGCTTCTCGGAGATAATGGACTTTTTATGAACAACAGAGGAGAATTTAAAGAGAGATATGGGGTTGAGAATGTCCTTCTCGGCACAAATCTCAATTCACTCTCTGTCGCAAAACAGGAAAGAGCAGACCTAAGGGCTGCAAGGGATCTTGGCTGTTCAATGGTGGAGATGGAAGTCCTTGAGACAATACTTGCTATAAAAAGAGCAAGATACAGGTATGCAGATTCCTTGGATGTTGATTTTGGCGGAGTATTCTATGTATCTGATAGGCCTCTTGAAGGAGACACCCTTGAGAAAGAGCTTGATTCTGATCAGGGGGCGATGAAAGCTTTGGACATTATAAAACAGAATATCTTAAGAAGTTAGTCATAAGTCCATTATAAATTTATTATATCTTATCCAGTGTCACGACATTCAATACATCCGGCGAGACGCTGAACCTTATCCTATCACCTTCTGAAACAACATACCTCATCACAGAATCAGAGCTCAGTTTCGCATTCTCGTTTGCCCAATATATGAACTCTAGCTCTTCTCCTTCACTTATCATCAGATTCATCATCCTGTAAACGCATTCTTTTCCATCATAAGGCTCTCTTGTTAATGTCATCAATCTCTTTTCTTTAGGCGCAAAAGGCAAAGTAGGCTGTTTGTAAAACCCCGTTACAATAAGCGGAAGGAAGATTCCTGCATCCTTATACCAACCAGTCGATCCAGCTCCTGTTGTCACAAGTATTCCAGAGGACTTCTGGACTTCTGACTTCCCTTCAATCTTTAATTTATATCTTGTCATCATATCATCTTCGATGTTTGAAAGAGAGAATACTGCAACAGCATCTTCTACCAATCTATCATTCAGATGCGCCCTTGCCTTGATCCATTTCTCATAAGTTAATTTTCTTCTCAGGATTCTGTTGGCGTATCTTTTCATATCTTGAGGTATAAATTTCAATAAAGCGCCTGTGCTGGTCATGTTATCGCTATTCACACCCAATATGGGAATCTCTCCTACATAATGCCCAATCGCCTGAAAATGATTGTCTCCTCCGATAGATATTATAAGATCATAATTCCTTGCTTTTTCCTTGTTGAAATCATCTCTTGTGAAAATATCTGCTTTCGGGAACATGCC
>JAPLZS010000219.1:0-1738 GCA_026394915.1 Candidatus Woesearchaeota archaeon
GGGTTGCTAAAATGGCTGCTAAATTCAATGAAGGGCATAGGATACAGCTTGAAGGCCATAAGCTGATGTACCATGTAGATGAGGTCTCAAGATGGCTTAAGGGAGAGACAGTCGCTCCGATCTATGTTGAGATAGGCCCGATAAATGCCTGCAACCATAAATGCGTATTCTGCGCATTGGATTACATAAAAAGCAAAGGCGCAATGATCGACAAAAAAGCCATGATCAACACCCTGAAGAACATGGCTGATTTCGGGGTGAAGTCAATAATGTTTGCAGGAGAAGGCGAGCCACTGGCATATCCCTTCATTGCAGAGGCTGTTGATAAAGCAAAAGAATATGGACTCGATATCGCAATAACAACAAACGGAGTGCTTCTTGATGAGAAAAAAGCAGAGTCAATCCTAGAGAATATCTCCTGGATAAAGTTCAGCATTGATGCAGGGACAAGAGAGACTTATGCAAAAGTGCATAGGTGCAGTCCGGATGATTTTGACAAAGTCATGAAGAACATAAAGTCTGCATGTGAGCATAGGAAAAAGAATGGATTAAAGTGTGCAATAGGATGCCAGATCCTCCTTATACCATCAAACATAAATGAAGTAGAAAAGCTTATCCTCAAGGTGAAGGAACTTGGCGTTGATTATCTTGTGCTTAAGCCTTATTCGCAGCATCCAAACAGCATAAACAAGCTTGTCCTTGACCTGAAGAAGAATGATAATGATTCAAAATTGACAGGGCTCTCAAAGAAGCATTCAACAGCCCATTTCAAGGTGATATACAGGAACATCTCTGCTCAGGAAGTGGAGAGAAAGCAGTGCGACTATGACAAGTGCCATGGCCTGAACTTCTTTGCATTGGTAGATGCATCAGGGAACATAATCCCCTGCAATCTTTTCTATGAGAAGCCTGAATATTATTACGGCAACATAAACAGGAATACATTTGAGGAGATCTGGAACAGCAGGAAAAGGAAAGAAATCCTTGAGAAGCTCTATGGAAAAGGATGCGAGAATTGCAGGAAAGGATGCAGGCTCAATTTCGTGAATAAATACTTAGATGCTGTGAAGAACAGGAACATCGAGCACATAAATTTCATTTGAATCAATCTGAATCAATCTAAACAATCTAATCATACATTGCGGCATATTAAAACCTAAAATGAAGAAGAAAAACGAGCTTAAGGTCGTGTTGTGCACAACACCAAATGATATCCAGTTTGACAGGTCAAAGGGAGAGCTTCCTGTATCTCCCAAGATAGCGATAGTCTCGCTGATCAAATGGATGGAAAAAGAAGGTTATAAGGGAGATTTCTTTGATGTTGATATGCTACTTCCGTCAAAAAGAGAGCTTTATGATTATTTTATGAAGAACAAGCCTGATGTCGTGGGCATAAGCTCGGTTGTGTCGACAAGCTATCTTCAGGCAAAGCAGATGTCAAGGATAATCAGGAAAGCATGCCCTGATGCAATGATAATCATAGGCGGAAACATGGCAGTGAGCGCAAACATCCTGCTCAGGAAGACTGAGATTGATTTCTGCGTATTGGGGGATGGAGAGATGACTCTTGTCAACCTGCTTGATTATATCAGGATACATGGAAGGAAGAAGATAGACGAGAAGCTCAAGAAGATAAAAGGCATTGCGTTCATAAACAAGGACAATGAGATGGAATTCACCGGATATGGAGAGCCCATACCTGACAGGGAAAATCCCTATCCTGATTATAGCCTGCTTG
>JAPLZS010000219.1:1808-4842 GCA_026394915.1 Candidatus Woesearchaeota archaeon
GTAAACAACTATTTCAGGAAAGGGATGGAGTCGACTGTCTGGTTTGCAAACGACCCAAGGAGCGTGGAGCCTGGAAGGAAGCCTAACATGGCAATGGCCTGGGTCGGAAAAGGATGCGTCGGAAGATGCACGTTCTGCCAGAGATTCAGCAAAGGCTATCATCTCTTTGACCTAAAGAAGTTCGAGGAGCACATAAAAGAGCTCAAGAACAGGCATGATGTGCAGTATTTCATCCTCACAGGAGAGAATTTCGGGCTCCCAAGGGATTTTGCATATGATGTTGCCAGGATACTCAAGAAACATGAAATGCTCTGGTTTGCAGGAGGCGCAAGATGCACTAATTTCAGGCCAGAAGACTACAAATTCTTCAGGGAATGCGGATGCATAGGCCTCAAGTTCGGCGTTGAGTCAGGCAGCCAGAAGATACTTGACATAATGGAGAAGATGTTCTCAGTTGAGCAGCTTACAGCTGCATTGAAGGTCGCTGCTGACAATGGAATGCTGGCCCCTTTGTCATTGTGCATAGGGATGCCCGGAGAGACAGACGAGACGATAATGCAGACAGGAAAATTCATAGGAGAGATATCAAGGATGCAGGGAATACCTCCTTTGGATGTTGCTGTGTTCTATGCTCTTCCTCTGCCAGGAGCTCCTTTGTATGAATATGGCCAGCTCCATGGCGTGATCGGCACAGAACCAGATGAAGAGGAGCAGTACCTTATCTATATCTCTGATAGGGATTCTGATAGGACAAATTATATAAACATGACCGGAGTCAAGACAAAGAAGGTTTTGTTCTGGGAGCACATGATATTCTACGAGGCAAATAGGGTCTTCTACAGCAGCCCTCTTGACAAGAGAATACAAACATCTGAAAACAAGGCAGACAATGCAGATGCAGGCAGAATCAGCAAAGATTTGGTTCCCACGAAAGAATCTCGTGGAAATCTGATAAAAAAAGTCATAACAAAGAATCCACAGATCATGATCACTGCATTGAAGAGCCCATTCAGCTACCTGAATGGGGTGATGTGCAGGAGCCGTTTTGCGACAAAGATCCCAAGATCGGTCCTTTACCCAATCATGAGGAACCTGATTTATCTTGAGTATTCCATCAACTTGTTTTTCAGGAGAATCGGAGGATTCATAACAAATGACAGATGGAACAGGCTTGACATAAAGTTCAAGAAAAAGAAATGCTCACATCTGATCACGACAAACGAGTCATTGAGGCAGATAAATGATAAGATAAGGCAAAGCATGCCTGCCCCTGCGACACTGACTGAAAAGAACCAAATATTATTATACAAGGGAAGGTAACATGATCATGATGGAAAGCAAAGGAAAACCCAAGGAAATGAAAGGAAGCAATGCAGGCAAGGCAAAAGCGATTGTGACAGGCGGAGCTGGTTTCATAGGAAGCCACATGGTCGAACTTCTGCTCAAAGAAGGATTCAAGGTCATTGCAGTTGACAATATGTCAAATGGCCAGCTCGACAATGTCGAGATATTCAGGAAAAATCCAGATTATGAGTTCAGGAAGATAGATCTCTCAAAAGAGTTTGATGATTCTTTATTCAAGGACATTGATTATGTGTTCCATATGGCGGCGCTGGCAGATATTGTGCCGTCAATAGAGGAGCCTGTAAGGTATCATGAATCAAATGTGACAGGAACATTAAGGGTTTTGGAAGCCTGCAGAAAATATAGAGTTAAGAAGCTTGTGTACAGCGCATCATCATCATGCTATGGAATACCGGACAAATATCCTACTGACGAAAATGCAGAGATAAGGCCGCAATATCCTTATGCTTTAACAAAATATGTTGCAGAGCAGTATGTGATGTTCTGGCATAAATTATATGGCGTTCCTGTTGTCTCACTGAGATATTTTAATGTGTTCGGTACAAGAGGAAGGACAAACGGGACTTATGGTGCAGTCTTCAAGGTGTTCCTCAAGCAGAAGCTTGAGAAAAAGCCCCTTACTATTGTAGGTGATGGAAGACAGACAAGGGATTTTGTGTATGTCACTGATGTCGCAAGGGCAAACCTCCTTGCAGCAACATCAAATGTGAATGGAGAATCAATCAATATCGGAGCAGGAAAACCCCAGTCTGTCAACTATCTTGCAAAACTGATTGGAGGTCCTGAAGGACATACTACTAACATCCCTAAGAGGCCGGGAGAGCCTGATTCAACGCATGCAGACATAACAAAGGCAAGGAAATTATTGAAATGGGAGCCGAAAGTCTCTTTTGAAGACGGAGTCAAGATAATGATTGACAATATCAATTACTGGAAAGATGCCCCCCTATGGACTCCAGCTGACATAGAGAAGGCAACAAAGACATGGTTCAAATATCTTAAGAAATGAAAAGAGGCGTGGCAGAAACATGAAACCAAAAGACAACAAATCAAAAGATATTCAGAATAAATGTGACAAGCTGGGCAATGAGCCCATTGTTCTTGACGGCCACAAGCTCTGCTTCCATCAGGACAGGATAAAGGAATGGTTCGCAGGAAAAAGGATTGCGCCTATCACAATAGACATGGCCCTCACAAGATCATGCAATTACAAGTGCGTTTACTGCTATGGCATGCTGCAGGAGAACAAGAGACAAGTACTGACAAAAGAGATACTTTTCAATTTCCTTGATGATGCTGCTGAGATAGGCGTCAAGGCAATAAGCCTTGTGAGCGACGGAGAGAGCATGTGCTCCCCATATTTCTATGATTTCATATCATATGCAAAGAAAAAAGGCCTTGACATCGCAGTCGGGACAAACGGATCAATACTCAAGAAAGAGAAACTAAAAGATATGCTCTCTGCTCTTACATACTTAAGATTCAACATGTCTGCAGGAGAGCCGAAAAGATACGCATACATAATGGGATGCAAGGAAGATGATTTCCACAGGGTATGCGCAACAGTGAAAGAATGCGTGAGGCTGAAGAGAGAGAACAATTTCAGCGTTACAATAGGCCTTCAGATGGTGCTGATGCCTGATTTCAAGGACCAGGTGATGCCTCTCAC
>JAPLZS010000219.1:4862-6895 GCA_026394915.1 Candidatus Woesearchaeota archaeon
GCTTGGTGTTGACTATCTTGTGATAAAACACTGCAGCGATGATGAGAACAGCAGCATAGGCATTGACTATTCAAAATATGATGAGATGATCGACCTTCTCAAGGAAGCAGAGAGCTGTTCGACTGACAAGTATCTTGTGAAGGCAAAGTGGTCAAAGATACTCAGCGGAGGGAAGAGGAAATACACTCAATGTTACGGCCCACCCTTCATACTCCAGCTGTCTGGCTCTGGCCTTGTGGCGCCATGCGGCATGCTTTTTGCAGACAAATACAGGAAATTCCACATAGGCAATATTGCAGATAACAGATTCAAGGACATCTGGAAGAGCGACAGGTATTGGGAAGTCATGAAGCTCATTGGATCTGACAAGTTCAATGCCCAGAAAGACTGCGGAACATTATGCTTACAGCACAAGGTGAATGAGTTCCTGTGGGACATAAAGAAAGGGAACACTTCATTGGACAAGTGCCCCAAGTCAAAGCCTCCGATGCACATCAACTTCATCTGATTGATCAATAAAACATAATAATAAACATGATCAGAATAATCAATTCAAAAATGGATCTAAACAAGACACCAAAGATAGTGAGATTAGCATATTATATCTTGGTAAATATAATTGCGCTGCCTATTGCGATACTGCTTATTCCATTCAGGCTTTTCAGGGTGAAGTTTGTGAGGATTGTAGATAACAGGATAGGCCATCTTGCTGCAAACACATTCGTCTTCCTTAGGAGGATTGAGCTTGGCATCATTGACAGGAACATACGATTCATCGGAATAGCAGGCACAAAGCCATGCAACATCCAGATGCTTTGCATGTTCAAGAGAATCATGAAGATAATCCAGCTCCCTTATTTTGTATACAATAACATGGTCTTCAGGACATTATCAACAAAGAACTCAATTCTTAACTGGCTTGGCCTCTATAATGAGCTTCCTTTTGACTCAAATGAATTTCCTGAGTTTGATGTTGAGCCAGGATACAAAGAAAAGAAAAACAAGCTGAGATTCACAAAAGAGGAAGAGCAGCATGGAAGGGACGAGCTCAAGAAGATAGGCATTTCTGCAAAAGACTGGTTCATCTGCTTTCATGCAAGGGATTCAAAATATCTTTCTGGCAGAATAAAGCACATAAACCTCAGCTATCATGATCACAGGGATTCTGACATCAGGAATTATCTCAAGGCAGCAGAGTACATTGCAGGCAAAGGAGGATATTCTATAAGGATGGGCGCAATCGTGGAGAAAAAGCTTCCTGAAAAGATTACAAAAAACAAAAGGATAATAGATTATGCTGTCAAGCACAGGAGTGATTTCGGAGACATCTATCTTCCTGCGCACTGCAGGTTCTTCCTTGGAGACGGCTGCGGGATAAACCAGGTTGCGCAGATATTCAATGTGCCTGTTGCATGGGCCAATAGGACTCCGCTTGAGATGCCTCCTTTTGCAAGAAATGATCTTTTTATACTGAAGAAGCTATATTTAATCAAGGAAAGAAGATACCTGAGCTTCAGGGAGACACTTGATATGGGCCTCGGCTATGCTCTAAGCGGGGGGGATTTTGAGAAAGCAGGAGTCAGGCTGGATGAGAACACTCCAGAAGAGATACTTGACCTTGTTGTTGAGATGAATGAGAGGCTTGACGGCACATGGAAGGCAGCAAAAGAGGATGAGCAGCTCCAGAAGAAGTTCAAGGCATTGTTCGGAAAAGACAGCCATTGCTATAGCTTTCCGGGAAGGATGGGTGCAGTGTTCCTCAGGAAGAACAAGTGGATGCTGGAATAATCTAGATTCTTAGATTTAGAAAAATGTGCGAAAACTATTTAAACGAGTAAAACTAAATATGCTTATGCCAGAAGAAAGAAAGCAAGCTTTAAGAGAAATTGGTGACTTTCTTGGAGGAACTGAAGATCCTGAAGTAGTACTTAGAGAGCTTGAACAAATTTCAAGACAAATGACAGATAGTTCTTCTGATCCTTCTCCTAAGATTCACACAGGCCTTCCTAAAGATGTAACTGCTTGGTTTTTGA
>JAPLZS010000021.1:0-6345 GCA_026394915.1 Candidatus Woesearchaeota archaeon
CACAATATTATACAGAATACAAATACAGGCCTACAAGATCAATCGCAGAAGCGAGCAGAACAGGACCAGCAACAAACATCATAACAGGATTGTCTGTAGGGCTTGAGTCAACCGCACTTCCTGTCATTGTGATATCTGCTGCAATATTAGGGTCATATTATCTGGGAATAACATCTGGATTGCCCCATGCAGGGCTGTTCGGAACAGCAGTCGCAACAATGGGCATGCTTGCAACAGCAGCATACATACTTGCAATGGACACATTCGGACCGATTGCTGACAATGCAGGTGGAATAATCGAGATGAGCCATCAGCCGAAGAAGGTAAGGGAGAAGGCTGATAGGCTTGATGCAGTGGGAAACACCACAAAAGCACTTACAAAAGGATATGCAATAGGCTCAGCAGCACTTGCAGCATTCTTATT
This sequence comes from Candidatus Woesearchaeota archaeon, assembly GCA_026394915.1. Lineage (GTDB taxonomy): Archaea > Nanobdellota > Nanobdellia > Woesearchaeales > UBA12501 > WJJV01. The sequence continues at coordinate 425 of JAPLZS010000021.1, forward strand.
GTTCAGCGCTTATCTTGATGAGGTAAGGAATTATGGATTTGACCTTACTGCAGTCAACATAGCAAAGCCAGAGGTGTTCGTAGGCGCATTATTGGGCGGAATGCTTGTATTCCTGTTCTCAGCTCTTGCAATAAGGGCAGTGGGAAAAGCAGCTTATTATGTCATCAGTGATGTAAGGGCCCAGTTCAAGGAAAAGCCAGGCATATTGAAAGGCACTCAGAAGCCTGACTATGGAAGGACAGTTGATATCGTCACAAAAGGCGCATTGAAGGAGATGATATTGCCGGGATTGCTTGCAATACTCATGCCAGTCACAGTAGGCTTGATATTCAAGCTATTGGGCGTAGGCGCAGAGACAGTTGCAGCATTGCTAATGGTAGGAACAATCGTGGGAATACTCATGGCGCTGTTCCTGAACAATGGAGGAGGGGCCTGGGACAATGCAAAGAAATACATCGAGACAGGCAAGCTCGGCGGAAAGGGCTCAGACACGCACAAGGCAGCAGTTGTTGGAGACACTGTAGGTGACCCCATGAAAGACACTGCTGGACCCTCTATACACGTGCTGATAAAACTGTTAGCAACTATTACTTTAGTTTTGGCTCCGCTTTTCTTGTGAGCCTAAAATTTCTTTTTTTATTTCTTTTCTTAGATTATTCCACTTGTCAATAGGCCACTTAAAAGAATTTTTTCTGTTCTCTAACATAAATTCCATTTTTCTTACCTTTTCGCTATGTCTGCTTAAAGGTAATAAATATTCTATTAATCGCACAACATCAGATTTTTTGTTTAAAATAAGGGCGTAGAAATCGTTAGTATAAGCGCCATAACCAAGGAATTCGCCCTTTTTGCGTTCTATATAAAAGATTGGCTTTAGACCAAAATATTCAAACTTACTTTTTATGTTTTCCAATATTTCCTTGTCGCTTGTACGAAGCCTGAATGTGAATCTTAGGTGCTTATCATGGCTTTTACTTAAGTGCCAGTTTCCCTCGCAATCAACATAAGCGGCAAGAAAGTTTAAGAATGAGGCATTATCTTCTATAATCCACTTTGGAATATTCATAGGTTTTTCCAAAAGAAAATCAAATGAATGATGTAAATCAACATAAATAAACCATTCATCCTTCCTCTCTTTTTCTTTTGGTCTGAATCTATAAGTGCATATCTGACTATATTCTTTGAAGGAGTTCCTCAATAAGTCAATCTGTGCAAGATGCGTTGTCGATGTTTGTATTCTTATGCATTTTCTTACTTTTTTTGCATGGAAATCTCCTGCTCTCAAACCAAGAAGATAAGCTTTCTCTGTCAGATTCCCTAAAAATGGTTTCTTCAGTTTTCTTGTAAGTGCTTCTGAAACGGTTTTTCTCTTTATTCCATACTTCTCCATCTTTTTTCTGATAGTTCTCTCATTCTTTATGCCAAACATCTTTGCTATCTCTTTAGGTTTAAGATGTTTATTCCAGTAAAGATCTGTCAGTTCTTCTTTTGAGATTGGTATCTTCTTCATCAACTTTTTTAAGAAGAGGTTGTTTAAATACCTCACGTCGCCATGTCCAGTGGCCAGTGATTAGAACCAGTTTTTCCGAATTTTCCGGAGATTCAACAATAACCCTTGTCTTGGCGCTGCTGTTCATCTGAAACGAGAATTGTTTTCTTTCTTTTTCTTTTTTATGTTATTTTTTATCTTTTATAATATCTTAATTTTATCTATATTCTTTTATGATATAATCACTATATAGTAGTCAATAATAGAAAGTTTTATATATCAGTTCTTCCTACATAGTTCATATACAAAACTTATATAAGGCTCTCTTGCAGCTGGATGCTCTGATCCTGTTGAACTTGTTGAGCGCAAGATCAATTCCAATGCTCCTGTTTATGCTGATGATAAAGTATTGGAATTTCTTGCAAGATACCGGCCGGCAATAGAAAAAGAGTCTGCTAAGCACGGCATCCCTTCTGCATTCCTGGCTTCTGTGCTTTATGCAGAGATGGCATACAGGCATTCATGGGAAAATGATTGTGACAGACTGCAGGCAATGTTAGGATCAAACGGCACTTATGGCCCAGGCCAGATAAGACTTTCAACTGCGTTTGATCTTGACAGAATTATCCAGGAATACAATGGATTTGAGAATGTTCCAGGCAAGATAAAGGCAGAATACATAAAAAAACTTTATGATCCGGAATCTAACATTCATTACACTGCAAAATATCTTGCATTCCTCAAGGGCAGGAGAATAAGATTTCCTGCAATGTCTTCTGAAGATTTTGCAAGTAATCCGGAGGCAATGGCCCTTGTTGCGACAGAGTACCAGATCGGCCCCAAGAAAAAGCCCATCAACGAAGTAAAATTCAATTATTATGGATATGGGGTTGTCAGGGGAATATCCTCAGGCTCAGAGATAAAGAGCGTATTCGAAAGCAATGATCAGGCAAAGGCAAATGCTGACAGATTCATTGCGCAATACAAAGGTTATGCTGCAGCTTCATCAAGAGACAAGAACAGATCAAAAAAAGTAATACCCATAACAGCCGGTTTGTCTGCTGCTGCGCTCGGATTCTGCGCAGGACTTTATTATCTTTCTAAGAGAAAGGAAAAATTGGGCATAAATCATCCAAGAAGACCGATAAGTGGAGACACTGACCTGTCAAGGTCATAATCCTGATTGAGTCACTTCCATAACATTTATATCTTAATCTCATGTCTTGCAGTCGGGGGAACATGAACATACGCTGTCTTCAATGCAAGGGCCGTCATCTGTGCGGAAGGAGCTTCTGCCCTATACAGGCAAAGATCTCTGCCCAGAAAAAGGTCAATATAGAGGCAAAGCAGGATTACTTTGGAGAGTCTCCCAATGTGTTTGTAGGGCATTATGGCTATCCTAATCTCAATGTGGGTTTTCTTAATGTAGAAGAATACAACAACCATGATGCGCCCCTATTGTGGAGCAAAGAGGGCTATGACATAAACAGGATAATAGACCTAAGGAGCCAGCTCATAAACTCGCAGTTCAAGGCAGAAGTGAAGGATGCAAGGAAGAGTGACAAGCTGATAGATATGGGAAAAGAGATAGCAATGGCCTCTGAGCCGGTTGATGTGGAGATAAACCTTGAGAAAGTCCCCCATTTTAATCTTAATTTCGGCCAGGAGACTGCCCCTCATGGCCCGAGCGTAAAATTGAAGAAAGCAGAGATAACAGAGAACCCGAAGATACCCAATCATGTCGAGAAAGTGGTTGATGATGATATCAAGGCAACAGACGGCCTTAATCTTCTCTATGACAAGGGATTTGATGAGCAATACCTGACAAAGCTTCTTAGCGTAGGAACATTGGGGATGCAGAAAGACAAGAAGATTGTTCCGACAAGATGGTCAATAACAGCAGTCGATGACAGTCTATTCAAGCACCTGCTTGAGAGCATAAAACAATATCCAGAGATAGATTACTCTGCATATTTCGGAAGCCATCTTGGCAATTATTATCTCATCCTGATGTTCCCAGACGCATGGAGCTATGAATTGTTTGAGACCTATGTGGGCTCTGCTGAGTATGAGTGGCCTTTTTCAACAGACTATGAAGGCTGCAATGGAAGGAAAGAATATGCAAGCAATACAGCAGGAGGATATTATGCAGCAAGGCTTGCTGTTGCAGAGAAGCTTGCAGAGAAGAAGAGGCAGGGATCATGCTTATGCCTGAGGTTCATAACAAATGAGTACTGGGCTCCATTGGGAGTCTGGGTCGTCAGAGAGGCTGCAAGGAATTCAATGGCCAGCAAGCCATTGGAGTTCGGCAGCAAGGAGCTCATGCTGAATTACGCAAGACACATCGTAAAGAGGAAGTTCGGCTACAATCTTGACAACATCCTCGGAAAGAGCATACTGCTGAAGCAGAGCAAAGAGCAGACAAAACTGATGAGCTTTCTATGATAATATTATTATCATATAATCAATGTTATGTTCAATTTGGATCTTGCTTTTAGTGCATTATTGTTTCTGATGGTGTTTCACCAGGTCGTCCGAAATATTCTCTTCTTTCCCCAGTCTTATGTTTGATTATGACATGTAATGGAGGAGTTATAGAAGAAGTAGGTACTAAAATGGAAGGATATTCTGGATTATGCATAAATTCTGGAAGTTTTTCATTCTTTTCTATACCAACACCATTAGATTTAACATAAGGTTCAGCCCCTAAAGATCTTCTGATGAAACTCATAACAATCACCTCACCCATACCTCTTATCCATGTGCATAGATTAGGTCCTCCTTTGGTTGGATCATCCATCCGCAGTAGATCAGGAATGAAATATACTTGATACCATTCAGGAGACTTATCAAATCCTTTTCTAAAACTCCTTCTTCCATAATCACTTCCTTCCATAACTTCAATCAGGTCTTTTCGCATCTCCTGTTGAAGAGCACCATATGCGGGATTATTGAATTTTGAAGTTTGTCCTGATTCAACTAATTCTTTAATATGGCACCTTAAAATTATTGCATTTTCAGGATTATATTGAGGAAAATTTGTTCCTAAGAAATTAAAACCCCTTTTCCCTAAAATGATGATTGTATCCAAATCAGTTTCTGCCAAAAACCCCGCATAAAATTCATTTTCCATTTTAGTACTATATAATAAGCACAGATTTATATATCTTTTGGAGAGGGCGAGGTTCGAACTGCTCTTTTCGGGAAGGCATAGTTCGAGAAACTGATAACACTCTTATATGACTATTTTGTAGAACAATACACTATCACTTCTCGTACTTCTCTCCGCACTCAGGGCTGCAGAAATAGGTCTCGTCATCATTAGTATCACCGATAGCCAAGAACTCCTTTCCGCATACCTCGCACTTGACAATCTTTTCAGTGAGAAAATCCATAACAACCCCGATAGATGCATTTCTGTATATGGTATGGCAAATAGAGTATATAAAGATTTTGCTTGGCAAGAGAATAGAACCAGATCAAATGCCTATTTTTTCATTTGTTCATCGAGCTCATTAATAAATCTTCTTATTGTCTTTATCACATGCTCAGTTCTAGTGCTTATAAGCCTCTTTATCCATGGCTGTTTGTTTCTTAATATCCGCTTCCAGCTCTGAAGTCAGCTCAAGAGGAATAGGGCCGAGCTTGCTGAACTCTTGCATGAACTTAACCTTGCGGGAATTCAGGTTTATGTTCCCAAAAGAGTGATCATACAATTTAGCCATAATCTTGATTATGGGGTCATCTTGGAAAGCAGACGCATGATCAAGCAGGGTGATGCTTCTGGCAAAACAGATAAGCCCTAATAGGTTTATATCCACGACAGGGTATGCCTGGTGGATATAGTTTATCCTTAATGTAGAGGGATCGGTATAAGTCATGCTTGCCAAAGCGCCATTGCTATAACGACCGCATAATCTATTCAGTATTGCATAATCAAAAGCTGTATGCGTGGCCATGATTATACTGTCTATCTCATCGAATTTTTTTTTCAAGGTTTTTTTATCGACACTATAATTAAGAATATAATCTTCAGGACCATTGATCAGGATGATTGCCTTTGCATCTACAAAAGGGAACATTCCATGCTGCTTTGTGTAACTTTGGAACATCTTGCCCAGTTTTATCTTTGCAAGATAATCCCAACATCTGAAATTAGTTATCAGATCGTCGTTATGATCTCTTACTTCTTTTAGCTCTTTCTCTGTAATCCCTATGCAATCGCTGCATTTCACCTTGCCTTCCTGGTCTATCCCTGCCATAAAGAGATCATGATGCTGTATTGAGATAATTTTTGCCAGTACTCCTTGATCTGCAAGGACAATTTCGCTTAGTTCTTTCCTTTTTGTTGGGTCCATTGTTTCACCTATATTAGTCTATATATTATTTATATTATTTCACCCCTTTTTGTATAGAAAGTGAGCAATCCTCT
>JAPLZS010000021.1:6375-7758 GCA_026394915.1 Candidatus Woesearchaeota archaeon
TTTATCACATGCTCTGGCTGCGTGCTCAATATGCCTGCTGTCTTCTCAAGGATGTCCTTTGCGCAGCCCTCAAACCTCTCATCAGAGACAAGCTCTTTTGTGTCAACTGCCTTCTTTTTCTTCGTAACACTCTTCCATTTCCTAAAAAGCTCCTCTGTCCTTCCAGGAACCTGGTCAATGCTGCATTTCATGAGCTTTGCAGCCTCCTTTAGTATCTCTGTCTCGCTTTCGCTCTCCCTGCATGCTGCTTTTCCTGCTGTGAATGTTATCCTCACAATGCCGTCCTGTATCTTTGTTGATTTCAATATCTTTATCTCTCCTGCCTCTCCAGTTGAATGCAGGTGAGTGCCTCCGCAGGCCTCCTCCCTGATAGATTGCCATGCCATATCTCTTCTCTGCCTCTTCTCTTGGGATGAAGCTGGTCTTTACAGGAACATCCTTTTTTACAATCTTGTTAGCCTCTTCCTCTATCCTTTTCAGTTCATCATCTGTCAGGCTTTCATAATGAGTTATGTCAAGATGCGCCTTTTCCTCTGTCTTCTTTGCTCCTGCCTGGTTCACATGGTTTCCAAGCACTTTTCTTGCCGCAGCATTCACAATATGCGTTGAAGTGTGATGCTGGGACAGCTGCTTTCTTTTCTCAAAGTCAATCTCTCCATGCACATTTGCGCCCTGCCTGAAGCTTGGATCCCTTTCCATGACATGCACTATGATGTTTCCCTGCTTGAATGCATCGACAAATCTCTCTCCATTAAGTGTTCCATTGTCATGCAGCTGTCCTCCGCTTGTCGGGTATGCAGCTGTCCTGTCAAGGACAACATTCTTTCCTATTATCTTCAGGACTTTTGCATCAAAGCTTATGCAGCAGTAATCATCAAAGTACAATGCCTTTGTCTCGGGCAATCCTTCAAGAGGAAGCTTCTCTGCTTTCTGGGTTGCATGCACCTGCTCCTTTTTATCATGCAATGCAGCCACATTTGAATAGAAGTCCTCTGGAACAACTACCGTTTTTCCCAATTTTGAAGCCTCTTCCCTTATCAGCTCTGGGCTTATTCCCTGGCTGTCATAGAGCTCAAGAAGCTTGCTGTTTGGTATGCCTTTATTATCCCTGTCTGCCTTCAGAATTCCTTCCACAATTCCCTTTGTCTTCTGCTTTGTTGCCATATACTTCTTCTTCTCGACATCAAGTATCTTCTGCACTTCGTCAAGATTCTCAGAAAGCTCCGGGAACAATGGCTTGAGGTAATCAGCATGCCATCTTGCAACTTCAGGAAGGCTTATATCCCATCCATACTGGTCAATGAATGACAATGCTCTCCTCAATATGATCCTCAGATTGTAGCCTCCTCCGACATTTGAAGGCAGTGCGCCGTCATTCAGTGC
>JAPLZS010000119.1:0-3970 GCA_026394915.1 Candidatus Woesearchaeota archaeon
CGCCATATTGACAGTAACTGCATTTTCACCAGAGCTGAAGTCATAGCTAAATTTTTATACTGATAATCTTTTCTAGGTTTATATATAATGGGTGGTTTGCAGAGCACAAAATGTCCGATTCCTGCAACCTATATACTGGAGTATATAAATGTTTAAATAGGAATTGTGACTATCGAGTAATAATAAAAGGTATTTCAAAAAGGGGTCTGATTACTTAGTTAAGTAAGAGATGGCCTCAGAGCTTCTTAAATGGCCTGATGGCGGTTAAATAGCTTTATTTTAGCTAAATAGAGATGATTAGAGATTATAATGCTTTGAAAAGCGTCCGGAGGGAGTTAAAAATGAATAAGAAACTAATATTAGGGATATTTTTGATGGTTGCAATGTTAATTGCAAGCTCGTCTGTTTTAGCAGTACCGAGTGTCACTATAAATAATACATATGTACAACCAGGTGTGAGCGGCATTGTGGCTGGACAAATTAATATAACAAATACTGGCGCTGAAGATGCAAGCGTTTCGTTGCAATTTGCTAATCTTGCTGGCCCAACAGGCACCAACTTCCAAGTGTCTAATATAAGCAGCATCACAAATCCTATTGGTCCTGGTGCTTTAAGAACAGTAAATTTTAATATTAATCTTGGAAACAGCTATGCAGGAACCTACACAGGAATTGTTTATGCAATACCTAATGGTGGAGTATCTGTCTCTGCGCCAATAACAGCTGAAGTGCTGTATAATGGCCTTGGACTTAACGTAACATCATTCTTATACAACACAACACAGACAGACAGCATTGTCAATCAGGTCATAACAGTGCAGAACCTCGGGAACAGGGATTCAGTTGCATCAATAACACCTTCAGATTATGCAAGATTCACTTTTACAGTTGATAAGACAGGATCTTATATATTCCCTGCATTTTCTACAACAAATGTTATGTCTACTGTGGTTATACCAGCAGGAACACCAAGCAACACATATTCAGGAAAGGTCATTATAACAGCAGACCCAAAAACTTATCAGACAACACTACAGACATTCGTGCAGTCAACAACAAAAGTAAGCGTTCCGGCAATAACAATATCAGTTGATCCAGGAAGCAGCGCATCAGGAAGCGTTGTCATATCCAACACAGGAAATACAAACCTGAATGGATTGTCAATATCAAACCTTCCTGTCATAAGCGACAGCAATGGGAACACAATAAATTTCACAGCTACTCCAAACAGCAGCATAAGCGTGGACATGGGATCAACAGCTTCTGTAGGAATACTTGCAAGAGCATCTCCAAAGATGCTCTCAGGAGACTACACAGCTACATTAACCCTTAAAGGAGGCAGCATAAACACGCCATTCAACGTGAATGTCCATGTCAATGACCTGCTCACTATAAGCAGCATAGATATAAACAAGGATGAATTCAAGCCAGGAGACGATATAAAAATAACAGTCGAAGTCGAGAACATAGCAGAAGACATCGACCTGAAAAGTGTCCAGATAAAAGCTTATCTGCTTGACAATTCAGGAAATAAGCTCCAGGACGACAATGGGGACAGCATTGAGCTTGAATCAGACACCTACACTGTAAGCGCAGGAAACACCAAGAAATTCACATTCGACACAGTGATGCCTTATGATGTGAGTGATGGAGATGATATAACTGTGAAAATAGTGGCAACAGGAAAGAATGCAGACGATTCATCTCAGAAATTCACTGTGACAGATGTATCAAACACAATAACCGTGAACAGGGAAGACGACAAGCTGCAGATATACCAGGCAGCTCTTGACTCAGACACTCTCAGCTGCTCAAGAAGCACCTACCTCAATGTGGGTGTAAGAGACATAGGCAACAGCGATGAGGACAGCGTAGAGCTTGCAGTGACAAATACAGAGCTTGGCATAGACAACCATGATATATTTGACATGAACAGCAATCCTGATGACGACAATTTTGAGGTTCAGAAATCATATCTCCTTGACCTTGAGGATGCAAAGAAAGGGACCTACAACATCAAGGTGACAGTGTACTACAGCGACAACAAGAAGAGCGAACAGATGATTGTTCCAGTGACTATAACAGACTGCAGCACAAGTTCCAGCTCAAGCACCAGCACAGGCTCAGCTTCAGGAACATCAACAGGAGCTTCTTCAGGAACAGCCTCAACAGGCACTGGTTCAGCAGGAACAACCGGCTCAGCAACAGGATCAACTTTCACATATACAGGCGGAACAGGCTCAAGCCTTCCAGCAGTGACTGCTTCTTCAGCAGTTGCTCCGAAGATTGTCAATACAAAGGACAATTCAGGAAACTGGACCGACAATATTGGATTCCTTGTATTAGTGGGAATTGCAAACATACTGTTGATAGCAGTTATTGTTGTAGCAATAATGTATGTCAGGAAGTAAAACTGCTTTCTTTTTTATTTTTTTCTTTTTTTATTCATCTTTTTGGTTTATTGAACATCATATGATAATTTCTCTGTGAACATTTATAAACAGGCGGTTTACTGAGACAAAAATGGCAAGAATAAATATCAAAGGGCACGAATTCGAGGCAGTAACTGCAAGGGATTCATTCAGCAGAAGAGCTGTGCAGTATAAGAACAGGATAATCGCGAGCATTGGAAGGCTCGGCCTCACCATTGATGATATTGATATAGAGCTTGAACCTAATGTGATAAAGAAAGCTCCTGCCTCTGTCTCATGGTATCTTGACGGGCATCATCTGCATTACAGCCATAACTCAATGAATAAATATGTCGATAATCTTTATGTTGTCTTCAAGGTGATAGATATCAAGATAACTGATCTAATCGAAGAGAGGGTGACCTTTGAAGAGTTCATAAGGGAATTCTCAGAGGACAAAGATGTCGCTAAAAAGCGCAAGGAAGCAAGGACCACTCTTGGCCTTGGCCATGAAGTCGATGATATGACAGTGATTGACAAGGCATACAAGGATCTTGCAAAGAAACACCATCCTGATGCTGAGAATGGTGATACAGAGAAATTCAAGGAGATCAACCGAGCGCATAAGATCCTGAAAAGAGAGCTGATGTAGAAATTGCTGATGTAGATGTTATGCATAGATAGTATTTAATGGCTTTCTTTATCTTATTATTTACAAGAACAGATATCCATGATATCTGCGCAATATTTTTAAATAAACAAGCATAAGCATGATGCACAATGGCCAATAACAGAACAATAGGCATAATAACAATCATTACTGGACTCATGACTTTGGCATTGTATGTCATGCTGATCTTTGTATATCCTTCCTGGGTATCAAACATAGGGCTGTTCACATTCCTTGGTCTGATAACCCTTCTTCTGAGCGTTTACCTTATTTACATGGGGTATGAATTCTGCAGGAGAAGGCTGCCATCGCTTCTTAAGAGCAACAGGAAAGAAGGAATGTTCATGATAATTGCGGGCATAATTATATTATCCCTTCCTTTCCTGGCTTATCTCTCAGGATACAGGAATCCTATCACGATAATGTTCTTTTTTGCATCAGCATATTTTATCTTCCTTGGGCGCAGCGCATACAGAGGAGAGCTTCTTAATTGAATTTATGCGACAGATCAGAACAATATTAATATGATATAAGCAGATTAAAATTATAGGCAGATTAAAATCAAAGAATGGGATGATAATCAGACCCTGGATTCCTGCTGCCTTTCCTCTACAATCCTCTTCATCTCATCGACAAAATCCTGCGCATCATTGAAATGTTTCTGGTACTCTGCTCCTGTCACTTCTTTTATCTCCCTGTGTGTTATCTTCCTTGAGAGCTCATAGAAGTCCTTCATTGTCTGCACATACTTCTGGCTTGTCTTTCCTGAGGCGACAAGCTTGTCATTCATGAGATCTGCGACATGGGAGGGCGAAGGGGGTATCTCTCCGTACTTCATCAGCGCTGCATGGGCTGAGTCAATGACTGCCCAATAAAGATCAAGTGTCGC
>JAPLZS010000119.1:4001-4819 GCA_026394915.1 Candidatus Woesearchaeota archaeon
CTGTATTATGTGCCATTTTGAATTCAAAAGAGTTGCCGGTGCTCTCACAAAATAGTTCCAGACTGCTTCTGAGGTAGGCCTTATCCTTCCCTGCTTAAGAAGCACCTGCAATGGATCAAAGAACCCTGTGTCAAGCAGGCTTGTTCCGTCGCGCAGGATGTTTATTGCAACAGGGTCTCCCATCTTGACATATTCCCAGAATGAAGTGAGCTTCAGTGTTGTTATGTGCAGCCTCATGGAGATATCCCTCACAAGCTTCTGAACAATTATCCTGTAGGTCTCTGCAACCTCTGGATTTATCGATATGGAAAGGTCATCTACAAGAATAAGTATGTCTATGTCTCCTTCAGGAACATCCTCTTTCCTTGAAGCAGAGCCGAAAAGCACAATGGCCTTGACAAATGAACCGAATTCCTTATATGCAAATTTAGCGAATTTATAGGCAATATCAACCTCTTCCCTATTATACCTGTCAATATTCAATTGAGGCTTTTTTTCAATCCTAAAGTCCAATATTACACCCCTTTTTGAATATCCTATTGCAGAAGGTTATATTAAGCTTTGTGACTATTATATAATGCTAAATTCTTCAGAGAAAGATTATTAAACTTTGTCATAATGGCCAAAGGTATGGAAAACAAAAGACTTGAGGAAGAGGTAAGGCCTGTCAAGCCCATTGTGGATGAGGCGATGCACAGGGTGATGGGCATAACAATTGACGAGCTCAGCAGGGATATCTCAGACAAGCTGAAGACTTCTCCATTATTGATTTTTGATATCAGCACAAAACTGGGATTCAAGAAGGCCAAGAAAGAATT
>JAPLZS010000006.1:0-5126 GCA_026394915.1 Candidatus Woesearchaeota archaeon
AATCTTATTATGTCATTTCCTGAGAATAACGAATTAAGCGCTCTTACTGTGATTATGTTGCTCATGCCTATTGACACGCTTACATTGTCCTGCCTTGTGACTGTCCATATGAGGTCTGATTTTGCAGTGTTGTCATCATAGACATAGCTGTCAAGGTCAAGTCCTGTGTAATTAATGCCGTTGATGAACGTGGCATTAGTCATTCCATAGACTATCGGGCAGTGAGGCTTGAAAAGCTCGTTTACAACCTCAACTGTGTTTGCCCCATAGAGAGGGTGATTCTTGTAATAGTCGAATGCAATAGGCCCTCCGAAATTAGGGTTGTTGACTGTGCATCTGAAATAATCGCTTGTTGCATTGTAATCGCATGTTGTCCTTGACTGCCCCTGCGTGTAATCGCATCCTGAGACAGGGCATGAAGGAAGCCTTGAGTCAAAGAGGAAGACGTCTCCGTCTGTCGTGTATCCATTTGAGCTGTAGAAGATGTCATATCTTGTGTCTGCGCTGACATTGAACTGTGTGAAAGGTGTCGCTGACTTTGTGCCTACATTGTTTATCTTCACGCTTGAAGGATTGAGGTAGACAAGGTTGTCATTGTTGTCCATTGATGGGCCATCTATTGCAGCCATTACCCAATGGAATTTCACTTTTGTAGACGCTGCTGCACTCACATCAGATGATGATTGTATTGGGATGGATACTGCTGGATATACAGAACGTGATGAAGATGAAGAGAAAACTGATGCGAGATTAGGCATATTGATTGTGGGGTTCTTGACATTTACTGTCACAGTCTTTGATGCAGACTGGCCTATGTCGTTCTTTGACGTTATTGTGTAAGTGTAAGCGCCTGCTGAATATTTTGTAATCAGGAATTTCTGCGTGCATGTGTGCGCAGGAGTGCATGAATATGTTGATGTCTTTCCCTTGGCAGATGACATTGAGATTGCTGTTATGCTGTAAGAAGGATCATAAGCTGTTGCGCTGATTGTGAATGATTCTCCAGGGCTTGCTGAAGAAGGGGCGCTCAGGTCAATGAAAGAGACTGTTGCTGTTGCAGGAGCTATGCTTAGAAGTAATATGAAGAGTGTGATAAACGCAATTGTTATTTTTCTCATTTTTTACCCCGATGAGATTGTCTGCTGATCTATTTGTCGCCTGGATCGCCGTTGTTGCCTGAATGCGATCCGCCGCCATTATGGCCGCTGCCATTGCCGCCTGAAAGACCATTCACTATGGCGATTATTCCACCAACTACAAGGCCTGTTCCTAAACCCCCTGCCCCTATGCATACTGCTTCATGCTTGTCATCCTGTTCGCACCATTTTTTTGCTTTCTCTCTTTGATTTATTGTTATTTCCATCGGAATTGTTTCCGTTCGGATTGTTATTGGATTGTTATTGTACTGGCTCTGATTTGAATTGTCCACGCCAGGAATCCCTCTTGAGATAGGTGTGCATGGCTTGTCTCCATAGCTCACGCAGATACGGACTGTCGTATCAGCAGTAACCTGCCTGTTCATTGCATCCTCGCCATAGACTGCATTGCAGTAGATCTTTGCCTGTTTGAGCCATCCCTGCTGGAATTCTGGCGCTTTTGTCTTTGCATATGCTTCCAATGCTCTCATCGGTGTCTCGTCTTTGAATGTTCTGACGCCTTCTCCCTGGCAATCAAGTTTAAATTCAATCTTTGGCTGGAGATGAGGATTGCCTATCTGGCATTTCTGCTCATCTGCTGAATTGACTCTGTAAATCGGAGAAAGCGAGATCAAAAGAGTTGTAACGACTGCTGCAGCGGTATTCCTTAGCCATTTAGAAGAGCTTGAATGAATCCTGTTTTCAAGAGAATTGCCTGAATATGTATTATTACATGCTGATGGACTTTGATTATTAACTGTTGGTATCTGATTATACGCTGGAGTGTTCTTTAGAGTGTTCTTTATATACATATTTGCACCTTTAAACTATTTTAAATTAATCTAATACGTATAAACCACGCCCTTTTACCAAGAGTGTGAATATGTAACGCCTATATAAATGTTTTGTTTCTGTTAGTATATTGTAGTAGTAAACTATTTTCTCACTGCACTGCACAATTCTGATATATTGTAAGATATGCTGCGCATATTAAAATAGGTTATTTGCGGAACGATTGATATCTGCGTATGGGCAACTTAGTTCACACCATATTTTTGTTCCATTATGTTCCATAACCAAGATTAAACAGATATGGCTATGAAAAACGAGAATAATCCAGAATAGGGGGTTATTTTACCTTATTTTGCAATTTAAAGCGCTTATCTTATGATGTGATAGAATAATCACTTTACAGGATTTGAAGGAAGAACCCCCCTGTCATACCTGTCTCCTGGTACAAACCGGCCTCTTTCAGGAACAGATGCAGGAACAAGATTAGGATTTAGATGATATGCAGGTCTTGGATGTGAACTAAATCTTTTATGCAAAACCCTTTTAGTTTTAGTATTGTCTGGCTGCCCAACAGTTGCACCTGGCTCTGCTGTGGCCCCATAGTTCATATCCAATCTGTCGCAGATGCAGTCAGGCGCGCCTGTAAATGAGTCATAAAAAGACAAATCTACCTCATCAGGTTCGCAAGCACAGGCTTCTGAAATATCTTTGTATGATGTATTTGGCAACAGTGCAGCATAAGTTTGGCAGTTGCATGTAGGGCATTGAGAAGGAATCATCCCATATTCATGATCATTAACTCTGTAAGCGCAGTTCCTGCCTGCAAAGAACGCTATTCCTGCTGAAATTCCTGCTGCAACTATAAGAGCCACAACTTTTCTGTATCTTGGGGTGTTTGTCTTCTTTATGTCTTCTGGACTGATCTGATTTCCGGCCATGCCTGAAGAATTACCTATTAAATATATAAACTTTTCTATTAGGTTAGTATGATATAGTAGTTACACAACATAAGAATATATTGCACAGCGCATATTCATTTCAGTATCACGAGATTCTTCTTTCCTCTCTGCTCTTTCTTGATTATGTTCCTCTGCTCCAGCTCCTTGAGTATCCTGCTCAGAGTGGCCTTTGAGAAATTTCCCGCAATCCTCAACGTGGACTGGGACATTACGCCTCCTCTCTGCCTGAGTATGCTTATCACAGTCTTCTCATCTTCCTTGAGATACTTGTCAACCTCTGTATCCATCGATAGGTCTGAGATCTCCTCCTTGTGCTCATGCATGTAATCGCTCTCTTCGATGTCTGCCTTTGGCCTGACCTTTTCCCGCAATGCCCTGCTTTTCTTATGCTGGAGCGCGATGTATCTCAGGAGATAGTACACTGCTGCAAGAAGCAATACGAACAAGATAAACAGCAAAATCAATGTGAAGATTGAAGTTTCATCTGGCATCCTGACAACCTGGACGCTGACATTTGCCTCCTTATCCTGCGCAAAGACAGCTGATGACAGGGCAGAAAGTAGCATGATTGATGCAAAAATAAGTGCTGGCCTATTCAGTTTAATTTCCCCCATAATATAGAGTTTTGACAAGATGTTTAAAAATTTTGTTGAAGAAAATGTGAGTATAGAGTAGAATAGAACGATAGTTTCTTGAAGCCCCGGGCGAGATTTGAACTCGCGGCCTCGCCCTTACCAAGGGCGTGCTCCACCGGCTGAGCTACCGGGGCAGTGCAGTATACAAAAAGAAATGGATTTGTTTTTAAATGTTATGAAAATCTCTGATTTTCAGAACCTCTAAACGCCGAGGCGTTTATAGGTTGCTGTGAAAATGCTTCTGTAATAATTCAATCTCCTCCCTAAAGAAAGGAGTTATCATTGACTTTGCTTTCTCAAGCGTTGTCCAATAGTATTCAGTGTGCTCACTGCTCAGCGCAACAGATTCTGAGATTGGCATGCATAAAAAAGTCGTTATGCGTATTCTCTGGCTGTCCTTTCTCGTGAAATTATGCACTTTCAGGGGATTCAAAATCTCTATCTCAATGCCAGTCTCCTCTTTTACCTCTCTTTTCAGGCCAGCAAAGGCATCTTCGCCTTTCTCAAGCCTTCCGCCAGGGATCTCCCAAACGCTGCCATAATACTCCTTCTCAGATCTCTTTATCAGAAGAAGCTCCCTTTTATCATTCACAATGAATGATTTGACTGCAGTGCCTGGTTGTATAGCTATCTCTTAACGTTTGAAAAAACTGCGAGGGAAGGGATTCGAACCCTCGAACTCACTAAGAGACAGGATGTCCTAGTGGCCTTAGACCTTAGCCGGTCTTAAGTTTCGCACATCTGAGTCCTGCGCATTTGACCAGGCTTTGCTCTGAGGACCGTTAAGATTTGCTCTTAATGATAACCCTCGCATAATTACCTAGTCTTTTAGAAACTGGTTTTATCATATTTAAAAAGTTTTCTCTTTAATTGTGCGAAGAAATCAACTCAAACCCATCCGCCCTTCAGCCTGCCTTTCACAGGGGTGCCTTCGCCGATGTGCCTGTATATGTTCAAGTATCCTTTTATCTCGTCTATAAGCTTGTATGTGTCTGTCACGACAACGCCCCTGAAAGAGGGCTTGTCAAGCTTGTAGATGAACTTGTCTATTATGCCCCTTATGAAATATGCGTATCCTTTTGTCTCCCATCTCGCTTTTATGCTCATCATGAGATAGCTGTGTATGATTATATCCACTTTGCCTTTGTTCAGCGCCTTCATCATGCCGTCAATCTCTGTGTCAGAGTCAGTCATGTCATCCACAGAAAAGTCCATCTCTATTATTGTGAAGTGTATGTTGTCGAATTTCCTCTGAAGATTATAGCCTATGCTTATGTTCCTTCCTTTTGCAGTCACTTTCTCCTTCTTTGAGTCAATCTCCATGTAGAAATCATTCTTGCGGCACCATTCCTCTATCATCTTGATGAATCCCTGGTAATCGAGCACTCCCTCGTAATCGATCCCATACCTGTCTACAAGAAGCTCTTTTTCCATGTCCTCAAGCAGTTCTCTTTCTGTCATTTTATATGCCTCTTTACCTCTTAATATCTTCCTTTTTTAGCATGCTCTGCAACATTCATGAGCTTGTACTGCTGCATATTGAGATAGCTCATCATCACGCTTGAAAGCTCGTTCACATGGTCAACGACCATCCTCCTGTATTT
>JAPLZS010000006.1:5211-7294 GCA_026394915.1 Candidatus Woesearchaeota archaeon
CTCCTGTATTTCATAGTGTATCTTATGTTTATGAACTTGTCATAGATATCCCTCAGGAAATAAAGGAACGGGGTGTTCCATCTGCTGCCATAGAACCATTGATAATCGACAATGAGATATCCTGTGAACTTGACATCGACTTTTCCCTGCTGGGCCTTTATCTTCTTGCCGTCCTGCTCTATCTCGACGTCCCTTATGTTTGTCGCCATGAGCTCAATCTTCAATGTGCCTCTGAAATAATCTGTGTATTTCTTCCATGGAGTGAACTCAAAAGAAATCTGCTTCGATCCGTCAGGCATCACCTGAAATTCATTCCACTTCTCAAACTTGTCATACCAGTGCTCCCTGAGCCAGCTGTCCATCTCATAGAAAAGGTGCTTGAAGACAAAGATCCCTTCGTAGGAGAATGTCTTTCCGATGAGCTTCTGTTTCTCTCCCATGATTCACTTCCTTTTAATTCGTTCGTTTACCTTTACCAGTAATCGTCGAATGCCTCGCTCTCTGACTCCACTCCAAGGAATCTTTTTGCAAGCTGCATAAGCTTGTTTGAATTGTACCATAGCTTATCTTCCCACAATGACTCAATCTCTACCCTATACATGAATCTGTGATAGAAATCCCTGAGCTTTCTCTTGAATGCAGAATCCTCCCATCTGTTCTCATAGTCTGCTTCAAGAGAGGGCGTTATCTCGATCTTCATCCTTGCTTTTGCGAGCTTGACTTTCTTGCCGTCCTTTATGGCTTCCATCTCCTTATAATCCCAGATATGGAAATACACATGTATCCAGTTCTTCATGTATTCTGTCTCTTCTCTCCAGCACTCCCAGTTGACCTCAATCTCTGCAAAGCCTCCTGCCTGCATCTTGTGCTTGTACCTTTTCTCAAGAAAATCGTATTCCCTCTCTTTGAACCATCCTTTCATCAGCTTGTATAGGGCTTCCCAATCAAAGGTTCCCTTATACCTTAATGTAAGTGTAGCTAGGGGAAATGGTTTACTCATTTTGTATACTAGAATACATTTTAGTATATAAATATTTTGATTGGTATATTAATAAACTATATAAATGACCTATATATAACCAGCTTTATGGAGCCACAGATAATCTTGTTTAGGTTTGCAATCACATTCGTACTCTCGTTTCTGTATGGATTAGAGAGGCAGAGGGCCCACAAGCCGACTGGTTTCGGCACATTCATCTTTGTTGCAGTAGGCTCATGCGGTCTTGCAATAACTGCGATGACAATGAACACTGACAATCCTCTTTCATTGCTCAGCGCAATCGTGACAGGCATCGGTTTCCTCGGAGCAGGCGCGCTGATAAAGACAACAGACAAGATATTCGGCTTCACCACTGCGGCAAGCATATGGGTGTTTGCCATATTCGGCCTGATCATAGGAGTCGGAGATTACCTTGTAGGAATGATAATCTATGCTCTTGTATGGGTGATAATACTCTCTGATAATTATCTTGAGAAGAAAGGCATCGGCTCATACCAGAGGAAGATACTCATAACCACAAACAGGATAATGAATGAGAAAGATGTGAGAGAGCAATTGCTCTGCGACAGAAAAGATAATGATAATAACATATCTCATCGAAGGGACAAAAGAGGACATAAACAAGATACCCCAGAGGCTGTTCAGCAAGGACTGGTTCCAGTCATGCAGGGTGGACTGAGCAGATTGTATGATGAAAAAAGAAGAAAGCGCATGATTTCCCCATAGCGACAATAAGTTTTTAAAATTAGGTTAATTCTCTTGACATCATGAATGACGCAAAATCAAGGATATGGAACCAAAGAAACTATGGTGAAGGTGAACCCTATAAAAGATATATCACTGATCCTTTGATTATAGAATTAGCGAAGCCAATATATGGGAAAGTCATCCTTGAACAGGGGTGCGGTAATGGGCATCTGGCAAGGAAATTGGCCAGAGAGGAACCCGCAAAGATAATATTATTAGATCTTTATGATGGAAATCTTGAATGCGCAAGAAGAAATCTAAGCTCTGTTGCAGGCCAATTTGATTATGTCCAGGCAGATTTGAATCATCCGCTGGATCTGGAATCCTTGACTGCAG
>JAPLZS010000223.1:0-4435 GCA_026394915.1 Candidatus Woesearchaeota archaeon
CTTCTAAGGATGATATTGAAAATGGAGTCATTATATGTTCTGATGGTTCAGAATTATCAGATATCAGTTATTTCCTTGAAAAGGGGCCATTCACTTTAGGGGCAGCAGATGCAGAAGTGTATCCGATAAGCCTCGGTGTGGGAAGATCACAGGGAACATATCTTGTCAAGATAAGCATATACAATGAAGATGCTGCTACAGGTGAACTTTCGCTTGATGCAAATGGGCAGGCAATACCTTATGCAGAGAAGACCTTCTTTGTGCAGGTCGGGTGATACTTATGGCAAAAAAGAAAAAACAATTGACTCAACAGCAGGAATTTGAGATAATGAAGCTTGTGCTGGATAAGTTCCTATGGCTTGGCTTCATTGTGATGGCATGGGGGATGTACACATTCTTTGTAAATGGATTTGACCAGCTTGCAACAAGCGTATCGCTGCTTGTAGCAGGGGCGATAGTGCTGCTCATATTCATGAGCCTCATAGTCAAGGAATATGAGATAGTGAGATAAATTCTTTTTTATAATTTTTTGTAATTTTAGGGTTTTAGCAAAATGAAAAGCAGGAAAGCGATTGAGTTGTCTGTAAATTTCATAGTCACGTTCATTCTTGCAATAGTTGTCTTCGGCATGGGCATAATCTTTGCAAGGAACATAATGGGCGGAGGAACAGAGCTTACCCAGCAGACCTATGACAAGTTTGACCAGCAGATCGGCGAGCTCACCTGCAGCAGGGGGGAGAGCATCTGCCTCAGCTCAAGCACAAAGGACATTGAAAGAGGGAAGATTGACGCATTCCCTGTCACCATAAAGAATGACCTGAAGGACAAGACGACGTTCAAGATGGCGGTAACAACCTCAAGGGCATACAACAATGACAATTCAGAGATGGACCCGCCTCTGACTGACTGGAACATTGACTTTATGTATGATGACAGTGAATTCAGCCTTGATCCAGGCGAGAGCAGGACAATACCTGTCCTTGTGAGCCCGAAGAAGAAAGCATTGACAGGAAAATATTCATACAATGTAGTGTTCTCATATCAAGATGCAGCTTTAAGCGTTTGGCACCATTATCCTGATGAGAAGATCAATAAGTTCTATGTGAATGTTAAATAAAAACAGAGTATCAATAAATTAAGATATCCTAGAACCCCTTCACGATCCTGGCAAAGCTCTCTGGCTCAAGGCTTGCTCCGCCCACAAGGCCCCCGTTTATGTCTTTCTTGGCCATGAGCTCTTTCACATTGTCAGGCTTCATGCTGCCACCGTATAATATTCTCACAGAATCAGCTGTCTTGTCATCAAACATATTTGCCAGCGTCTTCCTTATGAAAGCATGCATCTCCTGCGCATCCTTTGCTGTCGCAGGCTTGTGATTGGGATCTCCTGAGCTTATTGCCCAGATAGGTTCGTAAGCTATTGTGATGTGCTTCATATCCTCTCTTTTGACCCGTGCAAGGCCTTCTTCAAGCTCTTTCTCCACAAAATCCTTGTGGACCTTCTTCTGCCTCTGCTCAAAGCTCTCTCCTACGCAGAGTATTGCATTCAGCTCGTCTGCAATGCACAGCCTGACCTTCTTGTTGACTGCCTCATTTGTCTCCTTGAAATATTCCCTTCTTTCAGAGTGGCCGATTATAACATAGCTGCATCCGACATCCTTGAGCATCATAGGAGAGACTTCGCCTGTGAAGGCCCCTTTCTCCTCCCAGAACACATCCTGGGCGCCGAGCATTATATTGGAGCCTTTTATGACATTATAGACCTGAGCCAATGCTATGAATGGAGGGCATATCAGGATTTCCTTGTCCTTCACATCACTCAGCATGATCTTCATCATTGATGCTGCATCTACTGCTTCCTCAAGAGTCTTGTTCAGCTTCCAGTTTGCAGCGATCAGAGGGACCATTTTCTTCATATTCATCTTATCACTCCTTTAATAAAAATGTTTCTGACGTAATTCCTATATTTCATGGTAATGACAGAGAAGCTCACTGCAAAGAACACGATGCACAGCACCTGCCCCATTGTAATTGGCCAGCCATTGTCAACACCCTGGTATTCCTTGAAGAACTCCACAAAGAACCTGAGGAAAGAATATATCAGCAGAACACAAAACCTTCTGGGATCTTCTTCAGCTTCCTTACAGAGAGCAGGATGAGGAAAACGCAGAAATTCATTATAGCCTCATAGACCTGCACAGGATGCCTGAGCTGGCTGTCATAATCCTCAAACCTGACAGCCCATGGTACATTTGTCACCCTGCCCACAATCTCGCCGTTTATGAGATTGCCAATCCTTATGAACACAGAGCCAAGAGCGATCGGAATCACAGCAAGGTCAGCTATTTTGTAGAACTTTATCTTATGCCTCCTGCAGAACAGTAGTGTTGCAAGTATCCCTCCGATGAATGCGCCGTGGCTTGAAAGTCCTCCTTCCCATGTGTAGAATATCTTTATCGGGTCTGCAAGATAGTACAATGGATCATAGAATATGACCTCGCCGAGCCTTGCTCCGATTATTATTCCAAAGAAAATATAAATGAAATAGATGTCAATCAGTTCTGAGCTGATCTTTTTCTCTTTTGCAAGCTTCTGCAGGATGAAGTATCCGACAAAGAATGCGAGGGCCATCAATACTCCGTACCATCGGATCTCGAACGGGCCTAATGTCAGCAATATGGGGTTCATGGCATATAAGTTTATTATACACCTTAAAAATATATTGTTTTGCAGCAATCGTTGCCATTACAAATCAACCGAAAACATAACATTTAAATAGTTTGTAATGGCAACACATATAATGAGGGTTATAAAACGGAAAAGAAGAGGGAAACAGTATTACTATCTTCAGCATTCGTTCAGGGATAAAGACGGAGTGAAGACAGCAGAGATTTACGTCGGAAAGAATATCCCGGACAATATAATCAGCATAAAAAAGGGTTTTATAGGAAGGATAACCAAAGAAACATCATCTGAATCATTAGGCCGGATAAAGGCAGGCTTCAAGAGGGAATGGCAGCAATATCCTGAGTCTGTCAAGGAAAAGATAAAAGGCCAGCTTGCAGAGATATTCACTTACAATACAAATGCAATAGAAGGCTCTACGATAACTCTTGAAGAGACAAGAGGAATAATTGAGCATGGTATCGCGCCAAACAAGCCATTGAGGGATATAAAAGAGACAGAGGCGCATGCTGCTGTATTCCTGAATATGCTGGAAAAGAAAGAGAAATTGGATATCCATTTGATCATGGATTGGCATAATAATCTTTTTAAGGATACAAAGAAAGACATTGCAGGCAGATTCAGGGAGCATCTCACGCTCCAGACTGGCAGGATGTGAAGAAATTGATGTATGATCTGATTGATTTCTATGATAAGAACAAGAAGATTAACCAGATGAACTCCGTTGAGTTTGCTGCAAGGATGCACTATAAGTTTGAAAAAATACACCCATTTGGAGATGGCAATGGCAGGGTTGGCAGGCTTTTGATGAACTACCTATTGTGGCATAGCGGATATTCCATGCTGATAATAGAATACAAGAAAAGAAAGGCCTATTATCACGCATTAAAGAAAGATGAGGATTACTTCTTCCATTATTTTGTCAGGAGATACCTGAGAGCGCATAGGAAATATCTGTAACTTATTAATCTATATAGTCATATCTAGAAATAGAATTACTCATCCCGCAGCCTTCTTCACAGCTTCTGCCACTTTCTTGGCGACGTCTTTCTCAAAAGGCCCTGGAATTATCTTGTCTTCTGTTGGTTTCCTGACCATGTCTGCAAGGGCATGCGCTGCAGCCAGCTTCATATCCTCTGTTATCTGCTTTGCTCCTGCGTCAAATGCTCCCCTGAATATGCCTGGGAAAGCAAGCACATTGTTTATCTGGTTGGGAAAATCAGACCTGCCTGTTGCAATTATCCTAGCTCCTGCTTTCTTTGCCTCATCAGGCATTATCTCAGGCACTGGATTGGCCATTGCAAATATATTATTGCATCCTTGTTCATTGACTTGACCATGTCCTGCGTCACAGCACCCGCAACACTCACGCCGATGAAGACATCTGCACCATCCATTGCGTCTGCAAGCGTCTTCATATAAGTCTCTGCAGCGAATTCAAGCTTGTACCGGTTCATACCTTCCATCCTTCCATTATAGATGACTCCCTTGCTGTCGCACATGATTATATTCTTTGCGCCTGCTCTCTTGACTATCTTTGCAACAGCTATTCCAGCTGCGCCTGCTCCGTTGAACACAACCTTCACATCTTCTATCTTCTTTTTGACTATCTTAAGAGCATTCAGAATTCCTGCAAGGACGACAACTGCAGTGCCATGCTGATCATCATGAAAAACAGGGATGTCTAATTCTTTCTTCAGCCTTTCCTCTACTTCAAAGCATCTTGGAGCAGAGATATCCTCCAGGTTTA
>JAPLZS010000223.1:4513-8700 GCA_026394915.1 Candidatus Woesearchaeota archaeon
CTTGTCAACATCTTTTGTCGCAAGGCAGATAGGGAATGCATCAACTCCTCCGAATTCCTTGAACAGGACAGCCTTTCCTTCCATTACAGGAAGAGCTGCTTCTGGGCCTATGTCTCCCAATCCTAGAACAGCTGTGCCGTCTGTCACAACAGCGACCATGTTGCCTTTGAATGTGTAATCATAAGCTTTTGACTTGTCTTTTGCAATCTCCCTGCATGGCTCTGCAACGCCAGGGGTATAAGCGATGCTGAGATCATCTTTTGTCTTCAGCCTGCCGAACTTGTTGATTATGGCCACTTTGCCTTTCTTTTCCTTGTGCATCTCGAGTGATTTTTTGTTGTAATCCATTCTGAAACTATGGTAGAAATGTGTTTATAAATTTAATTGTTTTTTAGGCTGATAATCCAGAGCCGATAATAACAACAATATTGATCAGACCAGGACATTCTGCAGAAAATTGAACAGGTATCCTGTCATTATTATTGCGGCAGTGACTATTCCGAAGAATATCGCTATGAGCTTAAGCTTCATTACTCTTCTTAGTATTATCGCTTCAGGAAGGCTAAGCGCAGATATTGCCATCAAGAATGCAAGCGTTGTACCAAGAGGGACTCCTTTCTGGAACAAGGCGACTGCAATCGGAACAATAGCTGCGCAGCTGCCATAGATAGGCACCCCTATAAGAGTCGATATAGGCACTGAGAAAACTCCTGTCATGCTGAGTATCCTATGTATCGCATCTTCAGGCACAAAATTATGTATTGCAGCTCCGACTCCGACCCCTACAAGCACCCAGACCCACAGTTTCGTTGTTATTGACCAAGCTTCATTCAGTCCAAACCTGAACCTCTGCTTGATGCTATTGTATGCTGCTTCTTTAGGGCTTTTAGTATTATGTGAGAACACATCTTTCTCAAGATACTTTTCGAGCTTCATCTTTCCTATTATCATGCCAGATATCACTCCGACAAGGAGTCCGCTTATCACATAAGCAAAAGTGATCTTCCAGCCGAAGAATGCAAACATAAGGACTACAAGATATTCATTTATTATCGGCGAAGTTATGAGGAATGATAGAGTGACACCCAATGGCACGCCTGCCCTGAGGAATGCCATGAATATAGGTATTGATGAGCATGAGCAGAATGGGGTTATTGCACCGAAAAGAGAGGCCATGATGTTCCCGGAGCCCCATTTTCTTCCTTCAAGGTATCTCCTTATCTTCTCCTGAGGCAGGTAAGTCCTTATCACTCCCATCACGAATATCATCAGAAAAAGAAGCGCTATTATCTTGATGGAGTCATAGATGAAATAATCAATGGACTGGCTGAGTATTGATGCAGGGTCAAGTCCGAATATGCTGTAGCACAGCCAGTCGACAGTCAGTTGCAGCATCCGCAGTCCTCGTCGTCATCCTTGCATGCTTTTTTATTATTTTTATTTGCAGAAGCTTTGCTGTCGCATGAGCATTCTTTCTTTGATTCTTTGACCAGATTCTTGTCAAGCTTGTCAATCATTCTTTTTATTATGCCTTTCTTTTGTTTCTTTGCCATTTTTACCTCTTTGATTATATCATCACATCCTCTCTACATATTCTATCCCGAGCAGGTCAAGGCTGTTTGCAATCACCTGCTTTACGCATGATATCATGAGTATCCTTGCTTTCTTTGTCTCTTCATCTGCCTGGAGTATCGGGAACTCATGATAGATGCTGTTGAATGCCTGGCATAATCTTATAAGGTAAGTTGCGATGAGATGAGGCCTGAGATGCTCTGCAGCAGCAGCCACTTCGTCAGGGAACTGGCCGAGCATCTTTATCAGCTCATTCTCCTTGCTTTCCTTCAGGAGCTTGAAATCTATCTTTGTGTCAGGCTTTTTCCCGTATTTCTTGAGTATCGAGCATATCCTTGCATAGGTGTACTGGACATAAGGTCCAGTCTCTCCCTCGAATGAGATTGATTCCTCTGGATTGTACACCATATCTTTTGCAGCATCCATCTTTGCAAAGTAGAATTTCAGAGCGCCGAGGCCCACAATCTCTGCCCTCTTCTTGAGCTCTGCTTTTGTCAGTTTCTTATCCCTCTTCATTATCTCTGCCTCTGCAATCCTCTTCATCTCCTCTATGAGATCATCAGCATCGACAACAGTCCCTTCCCTTGATTTCATCCTTCCGTTAGGCAGGTACACCATGCCATAGCTGAGGTGGAAGCATTTTTTTGCCCATCTGTAGCCGAGCATGTCAAGGATTGAGAACAACTGCATGAAATGGGTGTTCTGCTCAGATGCAACGACATAGATTGACCTGTCAAGCTTGTAATCCGTGAATTTCTTTCTGGCAAGGAAGATATCCTGCGTTATGTAGATTGATGTTCCGTCTGCCCTCAACAATACTTTGTCAGGCGTCTTGTATCTGTCCAGCCCTGCAATGACTGCTCCGCTCTCGTCTTTCCTGAATATCCCTTTCTTCAATGCCTTGATTATGATATCCTTTCCCTTGTCATAGAAATCGCTCTCATAATAGTATTTATTGAAGCTCACTCCGAGCTTCTCATAGGTCTCCTCAAATCCCTCGTAAGCCCATGTGTTCATGATCTTCCACAGCTTCCTGACCTCCTTGTCCTTCTTCTCCCACTTCAGAAGCATATCCTTTGCCTCTTCCTCAAGATCAGGATTCTCTTTTGCTGCATCATTGAACTTCACATAGAAATCTCCCACAAAATGATCTGTCTTTATCTTCTCCTTGCATGGATCCCTTGGCTTTCCTTTGCTGTCTTTTCCGAACTTCTGGTAGGCAAGCATTGACTTGCAGATGTGTATCCCCCTGTCTCCTATCACAATGTTTCTTACGTGGCCGAGATGCAATGACTTGTTCGTGTTAGGAGAGGGGAATTCAATCATCACAGTCTCTCTCTTTCTTTTATCCTTGCTGCCTTCTTTGCCGCTCTTGCCCTTGCTGCTTCCGAACCTCTCTTTCTCTTTTGCAATATCATTGAGCACAGATTCTGCAATCCTGTCCTTGCTTATGAAAAAATTAAGATAAGGGCCCTTTATCTCTATTCTCGAGATAGGCTGCTTGAGAGGAAGTTTCCTTGCAAGTTCCTGGGCAATCTCAGCAGGGCTTTTCTTGAATTCCTTTGCCAGCGAGAAGCAGGGCAGCGAATAATCCCCCATCTCTGGCCGTGGAGGTATCTCTATTATGGATTCATCTATCTTGACAATGTCTTTCAATAATTTCACTATGTCTTTTTTGAAGTTCATATGATATCTATTCAATCATTTCCTGTGTTTTTCCATCCTGTCTATCTTCTTCTCAAGCCTTGCGACACTCTTTGTCAGCATATTCAGGTCATGTCTGAATCCTTTCATCATAGTTTTTTCTCTCTTGTAGCTATAGATTCTCCATATGAATGAGATGATATAAAATCCGAATACTCCTCCTACAAGGACGCCGGCAATATTCACAAGAGTGTGTATTGTGTCCAAATAAGGCATCAGCAAAGGCGCGGTTGTATTTATATCCATCATATATGAAAACAAGAGAACATTTATAAAATTTTTGCTTGGAGCCTGCTATGCATCATTATCTTCGCTGTCTTCCTCTTCTTCATCCTCTTTGCTCTTTATCCGGTCTTCAACGAAATTATTCAGCCTGACTGCATCCTCTTCTATCTTTACAAGCATGTTTATGTCGCTGAAATTTTCCTCTGCGCAGCTGCTGCAGTAGAACTCCGAAGAGTCCTTTACACAGAGCTCAGCCTTGCTTCCGCAGATTATGCATTTCTTGGCCATTGGGCTTTTTATATGACAGGTATTTAAATATTTTTTGCTGTTTAGTACTCAAAACCGGATTTATCCTGTTTTATCACCTTATTTTTCCGTTTTATCCGGAAAATATTCAACTTTTTTACAGCAAAGCTTAAAAAGAATAAGATCATCATGATTCTTATGAAATTGACGGAAACCCCGCTTTCAGAAGATAAAAAGCGCATACTGAACATATTGAGGAAGAATGCAAGGCAGAAGAAATCAGAGATTGCAGATATGATGAACATGCCTGCAGGTTATATTATTATCCGGAGATGAAACATACTCATATAGCCTGAATGAATAATCATCGATTACATCGACTTTGAACAGCAGCCCGTTCCCTCCGGATATATCAGAGATACTGTCGTTGACCATCCAAT
>JAPLZS010000201.1:0-556 GCA_026394915.1 Candidatus Woesearchaeota archaeon
GTCCTCTGCTCCCTAGGCTGCTTGCTTGATATCCAGGATTTTGACCATTTGTTTTTCATTTTTTTCTCCGTCTTTATTATCTTTTTTTGTTATATCATGCAATCATACTATTATGCTTGCTATCTTCGCGACTGCAGGCCATCTGTCGCATGCCTCTTTTGCAATAGGCCCCTTCAGTATGGTTCCCTTCGGGTTTCCTTTCTCATCCTTCAGAACAACAGCTGCATTGTCCTCGAACTTGACCCTCATTCCGTCAGGCCTCCTGTACTCTTTCTTCTGCCTGACTATGACTGCGAAGACAACTGTATTCCTCATCTGCTGGGTCCCTTTCTTGACAGCACCATACACTATGTCGCCTATGCCTGCTGCAGGATATCTCCCCCTTGATGTCTTTGAGTTGAAGACTGATGTTATCTTGATCAGCTTTGCGCCTGAATTGTCGCATGTCGGCACGCAGCATCCATGAGGCAATGCTTTGGGTATACTTGCTTTGACTGCTTGCATTTTTTTACCTTCCTTTCATCATATTTTTATTATACTCTTATCTCTTCTTTAT
>JAPLZS010000201.1:595-9537 GCA_026394915.1 Candidatus Woesearchaeota archaeon
ATTTCTGGGGCTGCTTGCCCTCTTTCTGCTCTTTTTCCTTATTATCTTTCTTTGCCTCTGCTATCCTGCCCTCTTTCTCCTGTACAGAGGTGTCCTCTCCGATGACTTCCTCTTTCCTTCCCAGCTTCTCTATTATGACAAAGTTCTTTGTCTTGCTGAGCTTCCTGCACTCAACTATCCTTACGATATCATCTTTCTGCGCATTTATGCATTCCGGATTATGGGCGCTGATCTTTGTCCTTCTCATCTCGTACCTCTCGAACTTTGGTATATGATATTTCCTGTCCCACATGACTTTTGCAGTGTTCTTTGCCATTGCAGAGACTACCTTTCCTGTGAACTGCCTTCCCCTGACCTTGAGGTCTCCATGGAATGGGCACTTCCTGTCCTTGCATGTGCCTTCTGGCTTTTTTGATTCTAATCCTATGTTTTTGATGTTGTCCACAATGTTCACCTTGCCTTCCTCTTTATCCTTTCTTCCGGCCTGCCTGAAAGCATGCTGCCTTCAATCACTTTCCTGCTTCCGTCGAATTCGATTGTGATGTTGTCCTTGATCATTTTTTTCTCGCCTTTCTCAGTCTTTATCATTATGCAGTTTTTTGTTTCGTCTATTATCTTCCCGTTGATCCCGATGTTTGATTTGTTCCTTGAATCGATTATGGTCGCGCTCATCCCAATGAGCTCTTTTTTCATCAGTTCTTTTGTCATGCGGTTTTTCCCTTTATCTGGCGTATCTTATTCGACATCTATTGTTTCCGGCGCAAAACCAATCTGGACCAATATCGGCTTGACCTTGTTCTTGTGGTTGCCCTGAAGCTCGATCTTGCCTCCCTTTATGGTCCCTCCGCACGCGAGCTTGTTCTTCAATGTCCTGATCAGGTCTTTGATGTTTATCTCTTTATCATCAATCCCTTCAATGACTGTGTAGTTTTTCTTGAATTTTCTTTTTTCGACCTTGACGACGACTCTCTGCCTTTCCTTTGCGATGGATTCGCAAACACAAAGATCTTTCGGCAGCCCGCAGGTATCGCAAACTCCACTCATTTCCTCTTCTTTCCTCCTTCTGTTTTTTTTGATGCCTCTTTATTGACTTTTACAGCTTTCTTCTCTGCAACAACCTTGCTGAGAGCAGCTATCTCTTTCTCCCTTTGCAGGGTCATTATCATCGCGATGCTCTTTTTTGTGTTCTTCACAAGCCCCGGGCTCTTAGGCATGGTCCCTGTCGCGACCTGGGCATTCATCTTGACAAGCTCTTTCCTCAGGTCGTCTATCCTCTTCTTCAGCTCATTCTCGCTGAGGCCCCTGAATTCCTTCATCTTCTTAGATGACATTTTCAGTTACCTCTTTGTCTGCTGATCTCTCATCTTTCTCTTCCTCTGCCGGATCTTCTTCCTTCTTCTCTTTTTTCTTTGATCTTGATTGTTTCTTCTCTTTTTTTTCCCCTGACTTCTTCCCCTCTTTCTTATTCTGGTCCTCTTTGGCCTCTGCTGAATAAGCTTCTGCATCTGCGACCTCGCTGTCTGTCTTCATCTTCATTTGGTCAAGTATCTTTGTGGTAGGCGGCATTATGCTCACCTTCACTCCGATTATGCCTGACTTCAATTTTGCTGTTGAATTTGCCTTGTTGACTCCTGTGAGCGCGATGTCTCCGCATTTCTTCATGTATCCCTGGTAGAATCTCCATGATTTTGCCCTTGAGCTCGGCACTTTTCCTGATATCTTTATCTCTATTCCAAGAGCGCCTGCGCCCATGACATCTGTTATCACCTTATGGACTATGCCCTTGAACCTCTGCGATCCGTATTTCTCAAGAGATGCGGCAATCCTCTCTGCGACGATCTGCGCGTCAAGGTTTGAATTCTCAACCTCGCTTATCTCGATCTGAGGGTTCTCAAGATTGAACAATCTCTTGAGATCCATTGTGAGCTTCTTTATGTTCTGGCCCTTCCTTCCGACTATGAGCCCTGGCCTTGATGCGAATATTATGATCTTCTCCCCTAAAGGAGTTCTCTGGAGCTTTGTGTGGCTGTGTCCGCTGTTCTTGAGATTCTGGGTTATATATTCCTGTATCTGGAGCTCTTTCATCCTCTCTCCGACAATCTTTCTCTCAATCATTTACTTTCCTCCTTCTTTGTTGCGTTTGATCTTGATCCTTCCCGTCTTGCCTTTTTCTTGTCCTCTTTCTCAGGGGCCTCTCCCAAGACAACCTCTATGTGGGATCTCTTCATCGATCTCCCCCTCTTCCTTCCTGCATGCATTGGCCTTGATGCTTTCTGCGCAGAAAGATGGACCAATGCCAGCCTTGATGTGTTCAATCCCTTCTGCTCTTCCTGATGCCATATCTCCTTTCCTGTGGCCTACACCATTCGTGAATCTCCTGAATGGGACAGCTGCCTTCAGCTCCATCACATCATTGAGTATCGTCTTTGCCATTGGTATATTCATGCCTCTCAAAAAGTTGCATATCTCTATGGACTGTTTTGTGGATATGTTAAGGTCTCTTCCGACTGCCCTTGACATTGTTTCCTTGTTGTAGTCCTGATGCGAATAGCTGTATTTTGCCATTTTGTTCCTTGATTTATCCTGTCTTTTGACTTATTTACCTCACTGAGATTGCTGCGCTTGACCTTGTTGCCCCTATTCCTGGCGCGCTGTGCGAGACCCTCTTCCTTGTCATCGCAAATTCTCCAAGCACATGCCCGATCATCTCAGCAACTATTATCACTGGGATGAATTCTTTTCCGTTATAGACTTTTATTGTTATGCCTACCATTGAAGGAAGGATGACCATCTCTCTGCTATGGGTCTCTATGTTTGATTCTTTCTTGTTGACTTTATCGAGCAGTATCTTCTGCTGTTCTGTAAGCCCCCTCTTGAGAGGCCTCCTTCTTGCAGCTGTAAGAAGCAGCATGAACTCATTCAGGCTCATTGCCTTCAGCTCTTCAAGCGATTTTCCCCTGTAGCTATATTCTTTTTTTGCCATTTTTCTTTCACTGCTGCCTTCCTGTCCTTCTTGGCCTTATCATGCCCACCTTTCTTCCAGGAGGCGCGTTCTTAGGCACAGGCCTTGCCTTTGATTTCCTTGATGATCTTGAGCAGCCGAATGGATGGTCCACTGCGTTCTGCGCTGAGCCTGACATTATGGGCCATAGCTTGTTCTTTGCCTTCATCTTGAAATATGTCCTTCCTGCATTGAGCAATGGCTTCTCCAGCCTTCCTCCGCCTGCTATAACCCCTATGCTTGCCCTGCATTTCGGGCTGAATGTCCTCTGTTTCTTTGATGGAAGCTCAACAGTTATCAGATCTTCTGTCTTGTTGAGCACTCTTGCGAATGTGCCTGATGCCCTGACAAATTTTCCGCCGTCTCCTGGCATTGATTCAAGATTATAGACGAGCGTCCCGACAGGTATGCTGCCCAATGGAAGGATATTCCCTATCTCTACCTCTGCTTCTGGGCCTGAATAGATGCTGTCTCCCATCCTTATGCCTTCTGCAGCAAGCGATAATACCTCGCTTCCATTCTCAAATCTGATCTTCACCAATGGGCCAGAGTGTCCTGAGCAGTGTATGATATCAAGGATCTCTCCTTTCACAGTCTCTTTTGCAAGAGCATTATGCTCTGCCCTTCCTTCGAATCTGAAGCTGGGAGACCTGTAAGTAGGAGAACCTTTTCCTCTTGCCTGCTGTATTAAGTTTTTACCCATTGTATGCCATCATTTGTGATTGTTATGTCATATCATATTTTTTTCTGATATCATATATTTATATCAGCCCAAGCTGTGTTGCCACATCTATTGCAGGGCTCTCTGCTGCAAATTTCACATACGCTCTTTTCTCCCCTTTGTTGTTTATGTGAGTATTTACCTTGTCAACCTTGACCTTGAACATCTTCTCAACAGCCTCCTTTATCTCTCTCTTCTCTGCCCTCATGTCAACTACAAAGATAAGCTTGTTCTCTGACTCCATCAGCCTTATTGACTTTTCAGTCGACAATGGGTATTTTATGACTTCATGCTGTTCCATTTTTTATCATCTTTGTTCGTATTATCTTGATTTTGTCCTGATTTTCTTGTTTGTCTTATTTTTTCTGCACAGGTTTTGCAGGCTTGGCCGCTTTTGGGCCTGATGCTTTTGCTGCATGCACCATTTTTTCTTTTTTCGGATCTTCTTTCTTCTCTTCCTTTGCATAAGTGTTAGGTCCCTGATAATGCATCATGAAAAGATTCTCTTTTGCAAGCCTGTCGATTGCTGCGTCTGTGAATATTGTCAGCCTTCCCATTGTCGCTCCAGGGGCAAGGAGATCAACATTTATCTTGCTTACCTCGACAACCTCTAATCCAGGTATGTTTCCTGCTGATCTTATGAGCGGGCATTCTTTTGAGACAACTATCAACGGGCCTCTTTTTGTCCTGTATCTCCTTCCTCTTAATTTTCCTCTTCCTGATCTCTGCCTTCTCTCTGAAACTCTCTCAAGCTCTTTCTCGAATCCTATCCTTGTCAGGCATTCCTCGACTGATCTTGCATTCGCGAGATTCTCTGCCTTTGATTCAAGTATAAATGGGTATTCTTTAGGAACAATGTGGCCTCTTCTCTCTGCAAGATTCCTCACAAGAGTTGCGGCCAATGCAGACCTTATCGCCTTTCTTCTCTCTTTCTTGTTTATCTTCTTTGAAAGTATCTTGTCTGCCTTTGCAGGATGAGCTCTTCTTCCGCCGACTGTTCCAGGAGCGACTGCTCCCACCCAGTACATGTTTGTCCCTCTCCTGCTCAATGTCTTTCTCGGGACTCTTGATATCCCATGGCCATAACTGCCTTTGTAATCCCTTCTTCTTCTTGAGAGTTCTGCGCACTGCCTCAATCCAGCATGATCATATGCGCCGTAAGGCTGTCTCTTGTTTGCCTGTATGGCTTCAACAGCCCTCTTTATGAGGTCAGGCCTGATAAGCTCGTGGAACTGAGCAGGAAGGTCCTTTTTCCCGATTGCTGATTTTGACACGCTGATTATATCCAGTTTCATTTTTTCACTCATATATCTCATCTGTTAAGCATTATGCCCTGTATCTGGGGAGCATCTTTGGGGATTTTTGGATTTCCCCTCAGTGTAAGATTAAGTCTTACCATTCTCTTTGCAGGACCTGTCACAGAGCCTTTGATAAGGATATAAGGATTCTTCACCAATCCATACCTATGGAAGCCGCCTTTCTTGTTTATCTTCTCAATCTCTTTCTGGTCATGGCCTATCTTCATTATCCACTTGTTGTATTCTGTCCTTGTGTGGTATCCCATCTGTCCTGCATGCGCCACTCTGTACATTATGTGGCCCTGGCCTCTCCATCCGCCCAATGATCCAGGTCCTCTCTTTGTCTTCTCTGCCTTGTGCTGTCTTATCATGACTCCGAATCTTTTGACAGGCCCCTGGAATCCGTGTCCTTTTGAGACAGCGTGGATATCGACCAGTTGGCCTTCTTTGAGAATGTCTGTGACTTTTATCTCTTTTCCTATGTTATTCTTTATGTAAGCTATCTTGTCATTGTTGTTTCCACCAAGGCCCATCTCAAACACTTCAGGCATCTTCTTTCCTATGCCTGTGAGTTTTGGCTGCGTGCATATAACTGCTTTTATATCAGCGTATTCTTCTCCTGTCAAGCTCCTTGTCTGATGACAGGAGAATGTCTTTGACAACCTTAAGGCCGTAATAGCCTGAGTCTTTGTAGAATCTGACAGAAATGATCTTTATAGGAGGGCACTCGACGATTGTGACTGGGGATGATATCTCCTGACCCTTTGTCTTTGAGTTCTTCCTGTTATCAAGATGCATTATATGTGTCATGCCAACTTTGTATCCTGCAAAGCCAAGGATGACTGCTTCTTTCTTATTAGCCCAGCATCTGACTCTTGGGTACTGTCTCCTGGCCCTTTTCCTTGGCCAGAACTGCATTGATCCTGATCTTGAATGTCTTGTTCTTGGCATTTTAACCTTTAAGCATCTTATATAGTATGTATTCTGTATATCAAATACTATATCATTATATACCTTTGTTTAACTAAAATAAGCCATTTTACCATTATCTAATAAAACTAAGCCTATTGATAAAGCCTTTCTTTCAGAATTAAGTTTATTCTCCTAAACTTGTACTGAAAGACTTTTTTTCAGGCTTATTTAGTTTTCTATCGTATTATGACACCCTAAACTGTCCAAATACGCTGTAAGGTCTGATATTTGTGTTTTTTTGATTTGTTTATAAATGTTTCTGATTAATATATGATCATATACTGAGATCAGGCTACAATGCCTTATATAATATAAGTATAATCCAACAAAAGGCCTGGATGGGATCAAAAGACAAGGAAGAAATAAACTACATCATAAAAAATGAAAGGATTAGTATAAGCAATAATTACTTGTTTTAGAGATAGTTTTATAAAATAGAGTATATTAATTATTTATAAGGGACCAAAATGTTAGAATATGCAAATATTTTAAATAATTTATTATTGGCATCTATAGCATTTTCAACTTTATATGCTGGTGCTTTGTATCCTATTAAAAACTTTTTAAGAATAGAATGTGAAAATTACATCAAGCTCATTTTTATAATTTTTCCTTTGATAATCTCTCTTTCTTCAAGTATAATAATCATTGTTTGGTTAATGAAGCATTATCACAATTTAATCCCTTTTTATATGTTGATTCTGACATTTGGTTCATTTCTATTTGTTATACTTGTTTTGGGATCCAAAAAGATATTTATTGAAGATAAGAGACAAAATATCTCAAAAATATTAAATAAAAAAAAGACAAAAATGACAATAAAAAACTTTACCGATTCAAAAAATCTATTTTTATCAATAATTGGTGGAGTAATTGTAGCATTAGTTGTTTTAGTAACCGATTGGATGGGAGGCGCCTTTAAAAATAATATTCATGCTTATTATATTGGTTTATTTGCATTGATTTTATTATTTCTATTTTCTATTTGGCAGTATAACAAATCTCCTAAAAAAGAATAATTAGAAAATATTGGGTATTATTCTTCTGCGCTGGCTCATTTCTCAATATTTATTTCTTCCGGGAAATCCGCAATCTTTCCATTCTCGCCGTAAACCTTATCACAAGACACTGGACATGTGCGCGTGAGGCATAAATACCAGTGCTTCTCCAATACACTAATGAAAAGATTTATATAGCAGTTATAACTTAGGTTATAATTGCAGTTAAAAGTGGTATGATGGAGAAGGAACTGCACGAAATAAGGAAATCAATAATCGATTATGATCTCCATTTCATCAAAAGATGGAAGACAAGGGATATAGAGCTTGATAAGGTCGATGAGACAATAAGAACTGGCAGGGCAGTCAAGCAGAATGGGAGAAAGATCATATTTGAGAGATATTTCGGCAAGGAGAACGAGACTTATTGCATTGTCTGCATTGCCCGCGATAATTTTACTGAGGTAAGGACTGTATGGAAGAAAGAAGGAAGATAAAATGCGACTGCAAGAGATTCTTTGAGGAAAAAGAGATTGAGGTAAATGGCATTTCAGTAAAAGCAATGGTATGCCCAGGATGCAAGCATGTGACATTCACAAAAGAGCAGGCATTGGAATATGCAAGACTTAAAGAGATTCATTCTTTGATGGACAATGAGCGAAGCATCATAAAGATAGGGAATTCTGTCGGAATAACACTTCCTGAGAAGCTCGGCCTGAAGCCAGGAAAGAAGGTCAGGACAGAGGCAATAGACAGCAAGAGCTTCAAGGTTGTGTTTGGCTGACATTCTCTGAATCAGAATTCTTTTCAGCAATTTTCTCTTCTTTTCTCTCTTTCTTCTTTGGCTTTGACGCTTTCTTTGCTTTTTTCTCCTTCTCTTCCTCTTCCCTGTTCATGTAATAAGTCTTTCTTTTTGCATAATTGACAGGGTTCTTTATCATTGCGCACAGGTTGTCTGGCTTGCATATGCCAATGTCCCTGTAATAATTGTGGTTTGCGCAGTTTGGAGGAAGTATCTTTTTCTTCTGCTGCTTGTGATACCTTAACTGGCCTACAAGAGAGACCTCTCTCAATGCCTCTCTATTATTCTTGTTCCATTCCTTGAGCTTTGCCTCTATCTTGTCATAATCCCAGCCAACAGAAGTCAGGAAATTAACAAGAGTGAAAAGGAATCTTTTCCTTCCATCCTCAAGCCCTTTCATGCCGAGCTGTATGCACGGAGGGAAGAAATCCTCTGGAATAGCCTTCTGTATCTCTTCAAGATCATCAAACACTCTTTTCTTTCTGTCTGGATCTTCATCACTTTCATTCCCTATCAGCTTGTCCTTTTCCTTCTTTGCAGCAAAATCAAATGCCTGTACAATGAGTTTCTCTGCCTCGTTCTGCCTTATATGCTCCCTGTCAAGGAATATGAATCTGCTTGGTTTTGCATTGCCTGGCTTTGCATCCTCTTTGTTGAACTCAAGTATTCTGTCAGGGTCAATCGGCATTGATATCAATCCTGATTTCTCATTGAAGCAGTATGGCATCCTGTAAAGATGCCTTGAAGATATCAACAGAGTGTCAAGATCAAGTATAGTGAATGGGTCAAAATCTCCATTGACAATCAGCTCATTGAATGTCTTGCCTGTCTTTGTGATTATCGTGTTTATATCATCTCTTTTCAGCATCTCTTTTGCAAGATGCTTCTTGATCATCTCCTCAAGATAGAATGCGATCTTTCTCGGGGCGTCCGGGAAAAGGCATCTTGTCTCAACGCCATGCACTCTTGAAGGGAATGCTTCAAATGGAACTCCGATATGGAATCCATGATTGCCTGAGAATTTGACGCTCAAAGAGCTGATTCCATGATGCCTAAGCGCCTTCACAATAAGGTCTGCTGCGATTGCGCTGTAATCAAGCCATTTGCAGTCAATGTCAATCACAAGATCCCATCCAATCCTGAGGTCCTC
>JAPLZS010000179.1:0-8500 GCA_026394915.1 Candidatus Woesearchaeota archaeon
AGATATCCATATCTGGGATTTCTTGCCATTGCAGCTCTTTTTTAGCAGCATATATCAACCCTATAATCCTTTTGTTTTTATAGTTTGCTGTTTAATCAAGGCATTCAATCCTGATATGAGATTAGGATGAATAATCATTTGATTGTGATGCAGTTCTTGCCTATTATGCTGCATTCCTTTATGTTGTAATCCTCGCAGCCATCAGGATATACCCTGAAACTGTCCTGTATGATTATATCCTTGACAACCACTTTCTGTGCATAGTCAAAGAACTCCCCAAGGACAACCTCTGTCTTTATGCCATCTACGTCTATGATCAGCTTCTTCAGAGAATTTATGTCTGAGGAATGCAGGTTGAATGATAGCTCAGGAACACTGTATCTTATGGAGTCAATGGAGAAGCTGAAGGAGCATTCAAGTGTTCCCTTTGTAGTCTTAAGGGAGTCTGTCTTGTTCGTAATATATATGTTATAGATGTTCACTGCTATGAAGAAAGCAAGCATTATGAATAATGCAAACAGAAAGATGTACAGGGTTATTTTCTTTGATTGTTCTGCCATTTTAAGAGTGTATTGTGCTTTAAGTATATATTATTTATTATATTCTGGGTTATTTATTATCTTTTTATAGGTTATCTGATTGTCAATATGCCTGAAAATATGACAGAATGAAAAGTGAAAATATTATCAGCAGGAATCTACGCCCTCTATCTTGAGGGCACTCTGTGCGCACCATACCCCCTTATCCTCAACAGTGATCAAGGGGGTGAACCTTACCTGCATTATTGAGCCATTATTCTTCTGCGAGTAGTTCATATATTCTCTCTTGGGCTCTGCTGGATTGAAAGTGTCATTTATCTCAAGAGAGACGATTGATGCGTTTCCTATTGCCTGGACTCTCAGTCCGTCAATCCTCCCTGTTCCGCTGTTCTGTATTGTGAAATTTATCACTCCCTTGTTCTCATCATCAGGATCCTGCGTATAGCAGATCTGGGCTCTCTCTCCTATCCTCAGTATCTCTGTCCTTATATCCATGCTGCATTTAATCTCAGTTGAAGACTTCTCTTTTGCAAATGCCTGAGTATCCTCGACATAGCTCCTTCCCCAGTTCATGACAACTGCGCCAAGAGCGACTGCAAATGCTATAAGAAGGACTGTGGCGATAAGAGGAGAGACCGCTTTCCTGCTCCTGATGAATATAGAATTGGATTTAGGATCATGTTTAGTATGATAATAATGTGTATTCTTGCCTTTGTTCCTGAGCATTGTATCTTTATGCATTCGTTCATCCTCTTTTTCGCTGATCTTCTTTATTCTGATATAATATACTCCTTTATCCCTTTTTATGCCCTCTTCTTTGATTTGAGGTCATCAATAAGAGTCTCAAGCCTCTTCTCTTCCTTGTGCATTGTCCTTATGTAAGGGAGCGTCGCGATTATTATCACGCAAAGGCTCATTATTATGAGTATGTTGAGAAGATCCTTGCTGAGATAGCCATTTATGAACCCCATCACAGCTACGAAAAGGAAGCAGAAATATAGGAAAAGGCCCTTGTTGAGGACAAGCATTGATTTCTCCCTGTCAATCCTTGATTTCTCAAGCTCAAGCTCTATTATCTCTTTATCTATCACTGACAAATTCCTTATTACCATTTATCTCCTCTTTTTTATTGGATATTATCTCTGATGATTATATAATAACTGTATTATAATGATCATATTGCGATTTTTTGATGATTTATCCGCTTATGTTCTTGAACACAGTCTTGTCATTGCATATTATCTGTTCGCCGTCTTCTATTATCACAGGCACTGCCTCGACAAAAGAGACTGTCTCGTTCTTCGGTATCTCTATTGTCTTGTTCTGGCCCGGCTTTATCGTGACATTGGTCATATTCACCAGGATATAATTGTCAGCGTCATAAACCCTGAATATTATCTTGTTTATTGCCAGATTATATGTATTAATTACCTTCATATTTAAAGTTTGCGAATTTTTTGCCACAAGATCCTGTATTTCAATGCCAACGCCATCGCAGTATTCTGTTGTGTGCGCTCTTTTTGTCATGTCCCCTGATGTTTCTGTGATATAATCTTTCATCCAATACGAGACTATTGATGCAAGAAGCACAGAGAATACAAGAAGAAGAACCCATGATATCCACTGGTCAATCCCTTTCTTGCTCTTTATCCTGAAGATGGATGTGATATGTGCAGATCCTGTCTCTGCTGGTTTTTTTGAGCCATTTTGCGAGTCATCCATAGACATAGACCTCTTTGTTGTTCTTGCCGTCTTTAGCCATGAATATCATCTTGAACTGGGTCTCTTTTGTGTTTATGCTGAATGGATAGCTTGTTGAGCTGATCTCAGCATTTATCCTGTCCTTATCCTTCAGGATGGCTTTTGTGCCGGCTGGAAGCCTTGTCTCG
Source organism: Candidatus Woesearchaeota archaeon (assembly GCA_026394915.1). Taxonomy (GTDB): domain Archaea; phylum Nanobdellota; class Nanobdellia; order Woesearchaeales; family UBA12501; genus WJJV01. The sequence continues at coordinate 2,429 of JAPLZS010000179.1, forward strand.
CCGCCTTCTGTCGTTATGTTCACTTCCATCCCAAGCATGTTCGAGACAGTTATCTCTCCTTTATAGACTAAAATATAGAAAAGAGACAGGTTTATATTTTTTGTGCCGGCATAATAGATGAAATCATCAGAGAAGTGATCAATGTCATCCGAGACATTCCTCTCCTCATAGATTGCGTTGTTTATCACTTTAGGGGCCTCTGATATGAAATTCTCATAAAGCGAATGCTGGTCGCCTGTTGATGTCTCTGTCTTTGAGGGTATCTCTGATATCATGAAGATTATGACAGACAATGTGAGCACAGTGAGGATATAGAACTGTGATTTCCTGTTCAGATTCTTTAAGAGTTTCATTTTTATTATTTTTATTATTTTATTTATTTTTTGTTTATGATCATACTCAGGTTATCGTTATCTTTATCTTTGTCTTTCCTGATGATGCATTGACTCCGTCATTTCTTATGAGCAATGAGTATCTTCCCTCATATACATTATCAGCTCCGCTGATCTGCATATCATCATACTCAAGTATTGTTGATACGACATGTTCTTCCTCGTTGGTATCATGCCCGAATGAAGGGTTCTTGAGGTCGAGGAATGCGCCTTTGGAGAGATAAGCCTGCTTGTTCGTGATGATTGCAAAAGGATCTGTCATGAAGATAAATCCATATCCGTTTGCAGCTGTGTATTTCAGCTGCAGCTGGCTTGTTGTTCCTGTTATGGACACAGGAACGGTGTCTGATGCAAGACCTATTATGTACTCGCTCCCTGATTTCCAGTACACAAGATTCTCCTGGACTGCGGCTGAATCCATCACGCCTGCATATCTCATAGTGAGGGAGTATGAGTTTATTGCAAATGTCTCTGTGTCAAGCGCATTGCCCACCTTAACAATAAGAGTGTATCTTCCTGCTGTAAGCGGAGCAGTGAAGCTTACAGAATATAATCCTCCCCCTTTGTCAGTCACGCTGATCGCTACCGATGTCTTGACTGCATCAGGGCCGGTTATGTTTGCAGAGAACCTTGATGACAGCTCTCCAAGGCCGTATGCAACTCCGCCATAAGCTTTTGTCACATTCACATTCACTGCTAGCTTCTGGCCTGCGGTGTAGTTTGTCATTGGCCAGATTGAGACCATATCAGGCAGCGCACTTGTGTTTATTATGAATGTGGTTGAGTTGTATGCGGTGTTTCCTGACTTGTCTGTGCAGTTAAGCCCATATGTATAAATGCCTTCAGACAGGCTCAGCTCTGATTCATGATGCAATCCGTCGTAAGAAGTCATTCCTGTATGGGTTGAATTTGATGTGTTGTAATAGCATGCTGCATACTCGTTTGTCTCGACAACAAGAGTGGGGTTTGTGGTTGCTATGTATCCTCTTGGCTTTACTGTTGTGAACTGAGGCGCTCCTGTGACAGAATCTATCTGTATCGCATAATGCTCTGGATTGCCCCAATTGCCGGCATTGTCCAATGCCCTGACATGGAACCAGTGCATCCCATTTGCGAGATTGGCATAACTCTTTGTCCATATTGTGCTGTTCGTCTCTGCTCTGACGCCTATTGCAAATTCTGCCGTATTTGTCAGGTTTGTGCATCCGCTTGTCTCTCCGCATATCAATGCCTGCGTTGAATTGTCTATACCTGTCAATGAGTCAGTGCCTGCAATCGAGAGATTATGCGTGTTATTGTCATCTGCGTCAAGGCCTGCAACAGCTACATAGAAATAATTTTCAGCTGCAGAAAGCACAGTGAGATTGACAGAGTAAGTGTCAGCTGCAGAATAGTCTTTATGCGTTATGTCCTGCGTCAATTCCGCTATTGTGCTTATCCTGCGGTCGGTATTGTCATAACCATCTATCGCCTCGCCCCATCTTACAAGGTATGCTTTCACAGACATCGCGTCTATCCTGTCAGAGACATCCTCTGAGAGCTGGAATGACACAGCCACATTGTCTCCATAGCTGAGGTTTCCCCTAACCTGCGAGAATACTGCAAAGGCCTCTCCTGTTCCGTCTGTCTTGAGAACCCTGTGATACCCATTGTTCTTTGGCTCTGCAAGAATCACAGGAGGCCTTGGATCAGCGATAAGATCAGGCCCTGTCCCCGGATTGTCATCAAGCAGATAGCTGAATCCCTTTATCCCTGAAAGAGAATCATTTCCGTAGAATGTGAATGTAGCATTAGGGTTGCTGTACCATTCTGTCTGGTTTGGATGCGTTGTGCTGTTGATAGCTACTGTAGGCGCAGTGAAATCAGCTATTGCCCCGTCGCTGTATTCAAAAGGTGTGAACCAGAATAATGAATCCCTTGCCCTGACTGCAAATGTGTAGTTATGGCCTTCTGTCAGATTGAGGCCGTTTATAGTGATTGATGTGTTCTGGCCCACGTCAGTCTCTGCGCAATAACCCGGCACACATACTCCATTGTCGAATATCCTGAATGCGTAGAACACCAGCAACCTATCTGTTGAATTGTACCATGATGCCTGCAATGTTGATCTGCTGCTGAACCAGTCTATATCGATGTAATCAGGGCCGTCCACTACGATTGGGGTGCTTGGAGGAGATGTATCATTGAATCCCCCCTGCTGCGCCATAGACATGTTGAAGAACTTGTTCTCTGTCATGTTTGTATTTGTAATGTAAGGCCTTATCTGGTTGTCTGAGAAAGAATATCCCTCTTTTGTGAGATTCCAGGTATAGTTGCTGAAGTATTCTCTTCCTGCGCTGTTCTCCCTGTACTCGCTCACATTGAAATAGGAATGGCCGGAAGAATCGGTGAATACTGTCTGCGAATTCTTGCCTTCAGAATCACTGACCGACAGATTGACACCTGATACAGGTATAGATTCGCCCATCACATAGCTTTCATTGCTCTGCACATAAAAGTCAAGATGCCACTGCACTGAGAGATTTGAGAATGCATTGCCATCATCGTCGCTATAAGCAGTATTTGACCTGTCAAATGACGTGTTGAGCATGTAATTGTCAGAATTATATGATGAATTCACATCCTTTGCAGAGATCTTATTTATTATCACTGAGTTTATGATCTGGTTATTCAATGAATTGTAGAACAGTATCTCGGCATCTGTATTGTTTGCTGTATGGGCATCTGTCACATGCACATTGTTGGAGTTGCTGAACTTGATCCCCCACCTGCTCTTGTTTGATTGGGGGCTGACAATGGTTATGTTGGAAGAATCAAGCACATAAATGCCTGCTTCGCTGTTGTTACGTGTTGAAAGGCCTGAATAAACCTCTTTATTTGATGATGTGACTGATATCCCTGCGCCAGTGTTGTTCTCTATCATATTGCCGCTTAAGTATGCTCCTCCAAGATGATCATAAAGATAGAGCCCTGCAATCGTATTCTTTGATATGGTGTTGTTTGTGTACTGTCCAAGAGAATGGTCCAGCGCAAGCCCATACTGATTTGATGAAAATGCGTTATGATTGATTGTTGAATTCTCCATATTATAAAGATACATCCCGTAAATGCTGTTCCCTGAGATATTGTTGTTCTGGATATAAGAGTTATTCAGGCCATATGCATAGAAACCCATCTGTGAATTCCCTCTTGCGGTGTTATTTGCGAAGTTGATCCTGTCTGAATTGTTGTAAAATACATATCCGAAGAGGCCATTGGCAGCAGTGTTATTGATGATAGTTATGTCTTTTGATGATATTGCCATCAGATTGACGCCCGCAGTTATGCCCCGATTTCCATAAATTGAGAATGTATCTGTTGCATTCTCAAGCACGTTGTTCTGCACAATTATATTGCTGGAATTGACGATCACAACATTATAGAAATTGTTCCCAAGGGTGTTCAATGACAGATTGACATATGTGCAATTTACAAGGGTTATCTTTCCTATGAAAAGAGATGTGTCTCTGACAGAAAGATTGAGGTATCTTATCTGGGTGTAATTTGAAGGAGTTCCATGCACGTTAAGGTAATAATAGATGTTTTCGCCATCTGCCGTGTTTGACCGCTCAAAATAATTGAAATAATCATCAGGGAAAGGGAACATGAGGCCCATAGAGGATATATAGCTGTGTCTTATGCTATTCCTGGAGAAATTGTTCCACATCCCTCCAAATCCATGGCTTGTTCCTGTGAGAGATATTCCTGCATCTGCAAGGTCTAATCCTAGGATCATGTTGCTTAAGGAGTTATTGTCTATCTTATTATAAAAAGACCCAGTGAACACCGCTATGCCTCCGACGTATGAAAATGACCATGCAGACGCATTTATGATATTGTTCCTTATCGTATTATTATGCGATGTCTCAAGCGCAAATCCTAAAAGATTATTGAGAGCTGTGTTGTTCTCAAGAGTATTGTTGACTGATCCTTTTGCGAAAGAATAGGCTGCAGAGCTTGCAAAATTCACAGTGTTGTTGTATACAAGGCTGTTGTTGGAATTCTGCGCTCCTACCCCCACTTCCGCATAATTGATCTCATTGTCTTTTATGACAGTGCCTACTGAATTGTTTATTCCTATCCCATATTTGTATCCGCTTATGTTGCAGTTCTTTATCAGGACATTATCTGCCGTGTTTATGCTGATAGCCATGCCTGATGAACCCTGTCCGCCGAATATGCCTTCGCCGCCGCCGGATATGTAGGATCCATCGCAGTCAAATGCCAGATTTGAGCCTGTTATCTGCGCAATCCCCATCAGCGAAGGATCATTATAATCAGAATCAACCAGATGGTATTTTCCCCTGCAGAGCGTAGTATCTGAACTGACTTTCAGATTATTGACAAGAACAGTGCATGTATTTACAGTCACCTTGATAAGGTCAGTGTACAATGTATTATGTTTTACGCTTGGATTGCCGCTTTCACTGGTGTCTGCACTGCTGTCTAAGCTGCCCTTTATATCATTCCTGAAATTGCTGATTGCGCCCTGATCATGGGCAATCCCGCTGAAATCTGAATCAAGATATCTCTTTATGAGATATCTCTTGGCATATTCGCTGTCTGCATACATGAGGAGATACAATGGGCTTGAAGCAAACGCCTTTGCCAGATCCATTATCCCTGATTTGTAATCTTCTTTCCTGTCCATCACAAGAGATTCAAGAGGATGGTAATAACCGGAGGTCTCAAGGAAATAAGACCTTGAATATCCGGCAGGTATCTCTTTTTCAGGCGCTTTGAATGAGATGTCAAGATTCTCGCCTTCTTTTACGGCTATCCTTGAGTCATCACGATCCATCAGCTCTGGCTGGCCTGGTTCTGAGTAGCTGATATCCTTGATCTGATCCTCTGAATAATCAACTCCGATGAAATCGATCATGTAAGCGAAAGCCGTTGTCTTCAGCCTTATCTCATCATCTGTTATCAGTGACAGGTTTATCGGGAATACGAGGGTTTCATATGCACCCATTATCGCATTGTCAGAAGCAGGCCCATAAGGATAATCAATCCACCTGCCTTCTTGATCTTTTATCTGCAATGTTATCTTTGCAGAGCTCACCACTCTTTGATTCATTATCTTTCCGAAGGCAGTATTGTCTATTGCGTCATAGACAATAGGCAGGACATCTTTCCCTAAGGAAAACAGGATGAATTCAGATGTGCTCATAAGCCCTGTCTCGCTTCCGCTTATAATCAGCTTTGCTGTCTTGCCTGAACTTGAGGAATTGATTGTGAAGGAATCGGTTGTGCCATCTATGGCTGCATCATCTGCTGCAGGAACTGGAGGAAGCGTTATGTAAAGATAATCATTCGTGTCTTTCTCAAGGTCAATTGAGTTTATATCGCTCACCCATGCATTGCCGGAATAATGCACAGGGGGCTTGTCATAATTTGATCTTGACGAAGTTAATCCTCCATCTATGCTTGATCTGGGTTCTGCAGGGATCTCATCTGCATTGAGCACCAATCCTGAACAGTCCCTGCCTGATGAATCAGCGCATATTGCTGAAGCTATCTTTCCTCTGTTTATCGTATGGGGATCTCCATAAAAATCAATGTATGCTTCTGTGTTCTCAGGATGGTCCACAGAGATCATCTTTGCATCATTCAGGTAGAGAACTTCAGGCAGGACCTCTGA